>JAADEQ010000062.1 GCA_013153345.1 Campylobacterota bacterium
TTTTTGTTTTGGAAGTTGGCGATGCATTTAAGCACCGCCAAATAAAGGAAGTGCTTAAACTACTTTTGGTCCAACTTTAGCAGCTTGCTAAAGAGTTTATCTTCAATCATTCCCATCTTAATTACAGGAAGAAGATTATTTTTTTGATAATATTCAAATACCGCTTTTGGGTCTTGCCCACTCATTAACGCTTCATAATATAATACTTGATTAATCTCACCATCACTAACATCAATATCTTCTGCTTTTGCTAGGGCATCAACTAAAAATGTTGCTTTAACGCTCTGCTCTGCATCCTCTCTAACGCTCTCTCTAAGCTCTTTTAGCTTTTCTTGATTATTTTTAATCTCTTCAAGCTCCTCTTTACTAAGAGTTGCTGCCTTTTGATTTGCAAGATTATCAATCTCTTTTTCAACAATATTCTTTGGCAAATCAAAATCATACTTTTCAACCAACTTTTCTAACATTTTTGGCTTTAGCTCATCTTCATAAAGCTTTCTAACCTTTTGATTATAGATAATATTTTTTGCATGCTCTTTTAGCTCATCTAATGTTGCATCCTCTTTACCAAGAGCCTTTTTTGCTAGCTCATCATCAATTTCTGGCTTTTGAAGCTCTTTAATATCGTGCAGTTTAACTTTAAACTCAGCATCTTTACCAGCTAAGTCTTTTGCATGATAATTCTCAGGAAACTTTACTTTAATAGTTCTCTCTTCACCCTTTTTCATCCCAACCATTTGAGACTCAAAACCTTCAATAAACTGCCCGCTTCCAATCTTTAGCTCATAATTTTTTGCACTACCTCCCTCAAAAGCTTTCCCATCAACAAAGCCTTCAAAATCAAATACTGCAACATCACCCTCTTTTAACTCTCTATCTTCTTCAATTGATTTTAGCTTAGCAAAGTTATTTGCAATATTTTCAATCTCCTCTTTAATCTCATCTTCACTAACTTCAGGTTTTTCATACTCAATTGTCAAATCGCTATAATCCCCAAGCTCAATTCTTGGCTTTAGTGAAACTAAAATCTCAAAATTAATCTCATCATCATTTTTGTCAAACTTCTCAAAAACTGGCTCTCCAATTAAATCTTCCTCTTTAATATTAGCCTCTTCATACCCCTTTTTTAGAATCTCTCTAATTAATTCACCCTCTGCATCAGTCTTTAGCTTATCTCCAAAAAGCTTTTTAACAATTGCTACTGGCACTTTTCCTGGTCTAAATCCATCAACCTTTACGCTTTTGCTCGCCTCTTTTGCTAACTTCTCAACCTTTTTTTCTATATCTTCTTTTGTGATTTTCCCAATAATTTTGTAGTTTGCACTATCAAGTTTTTCTACTTTTAAATCCACTCTTAATCCTTGCTAACTTATTTTTGAAAATTTTATCTAATTTTTTGTTAAAGTAGAGTATAAAGGGCTTAAAAACCCTTTGTAGAAGAAAATGAAAGTCTATTGAATCTTTTTCTTAAGAGTCTTCCCTGGCTTGAAGCGAATTGAGTATTTCTCTTCAACTTTAACTTTTCTAGTAGTCCCTGGAATATAAATCTCTCTTGCATTCTTCTTAACTGGCTCAAATGTACCAAATCCCAAAAAAGAGACAGCTTCTTTATTTTGTAGAGTCTCAACTATAGTATCTAGCATAGTATTTATAATTAACTCCGTCTCTTTTCTAGAAATGCCTGTCTTTTTGGCAACCTCATTGATTAAAACTGACTTTTTCATCTGCCCTCCTAAAATTTATGCAAATCGCTCTATAGCACCCCTATAGGCGTTTTCAAACTAAATATTAACATAATTTAGGAAATAAAGAAATTTAGGGCTATATTGTAGTTTTTACCCACTTGTCACAAAAAATGGCGATAAATCATATATTACACATATTTGACATAATTTTTTTTTGTAATATTATTTTTGGCAGGTTTCAAAATGTAACACCTATCCCAAAATTTCCACTATATTTTTAGAAAAATTACCAAAAAAACCCTCTTAATTTATGCTATTTTTTCCATTAAAATAATATTATTATATTCTATTTTTATCTTAGCCCTATTTTTTCTTTCAAAGTGAAATTATTCCAAAAGAAAAAAATTTTCCTCTAATTTAGGGGCAGCAACCTTAATTTACATAAATATTCTTACATCTAATTTAGATATAATAGCACAAATTTTTTTTGGGAGTTGTTATGATAAGAGTTGTTAAAAGAAACGGCAGAATCGAGAGTTTAGATATTACAAAGATTCAAAAATATACCTCAGCTGCAGTAAAGGGACTTAGTGGGGTTAGCCAAAGCGAACTTGAGGTTGATGCAAAGCTTCACTTTAGAGATATGATTACAACTAAAGAGATTCAAGAGACTCTAATAAAAACAGCAGTTGAAAAGATTGATGTAGATAGACCAAACTGGACATTTGTGGCTGCAAGATTGTTTCTTTATGATATATATCATCGAGTTAGTGGCTTTACTGGATATATTCACCTAAGAGACTATTTTGAAAGAGGAGAAAAAGAGGGCAGAATTATTCCAGGACTTAAAGATAAGTATGATTTAGATGATTTAAATGATTATATTAAGCCAGAGCGTGATTTACAATTTACCTATTTAGGCCTAAAGACTCTATATGATAGATATTTAATTAAAGATAAAGAGGGGGAGCCAATAGAGCTTCCTCAACATATGTTTATGGCTATTGCTATGTTTCTTGCTCAAAATGAGTTTAATGCCCAAGATTGGGCAAAGAGATTTTATGATTTAATCTCTAAATTTGAGATAATGCTTGCAACTCCAACTCTTAGCAATGCTAGAACAACGCGCCATCAATTAAGCAGCTGCTTTTTAAAAGGCACAAAAGTTAGAGGAATTGATAAAGAGATTAATATTGAAGAGATAAAAGAGGGAGATTATGTTTTAACTCATACAAAAGAGTTTAAAAGAGTAATTGAGAGATTTGAGAGAGATTTTAATGGAAATTTAATAGAGCTTAAGATTAATGGTCTTTTAAGAGAGCTTAGTGCAACCCAAGAGCATCCAATCTATTCAATTAAAAAAGAGGATATAAAATGTATTAGAAAACTATCTTTTTGCCTTTTTAACCAAGGTAGAAATAAGAGATGTTTTAAGCTAGAAGGAGAGTATAAAAGAGATTGTGAAAGATTAGAAGAAGATTTAACTCAATATATTAAATGGAATAGTATAGAGTCTTTAAAAGAGGGAGACTTTGTCTCAATCTCATTTTCAAACTATACTCATAATAAAAAAGAGATATTAATTAGCGATATAATAAGAGCTGATAATCTTATTAATGATAAAGAGTATATCTTTTTAAAAAGAAGCAGTTGTAGCTTTATAAATGATAGAGGATTTATAAATACCCAAATACAAAAAGTAAAAAATAAAATCCCTTTAAATAAAGAGTTTATGTTACTACTTGGATACTATTTAGCTGAGGGCTATATCTCTAAAGATAAAGATAGTGTAATATTTACTTTCTCATCTAAAGAAAAAGAGTATATAGATGAAGCTGTTAAGTTAATTAAAGATATATTTGATTATGAAGCAAAGGTAACCTTAAATAGTGATAACTCAACCTCTGTTGCTATACATAATAAAATTATTGCCTCTTTTTTTGATGCCTTAGTTGGAAATGGGTTTAATAAAAAAAGATTATCTCCTTTAATTAAATATGCTTTTGCACCAGCTCAAGAGTGGCTATTAGTGGGAGCTTTTAGAGGTGATGGATGTGCAATTGAAGAGGGAGTTCAATTAACTCTTTCTAATCAGCCTTTAATAGAGGAGCTATTTGAGATTGCTCTAAGATGTAAACTCTCTCCTTTTATGTTTAAAGGGGCAAAAAATGAGATAGCAAACTACTACCCTTACTACTTAAAGATTGGTGCAAAGCAAGATAGAGAATTTATTAAAAAGGTCAATAAAAATCTTAATAAGATAAATTTAGAGCCTCAAGGCAATAGCCAATTGAGATATTTTTGGTTTAATAATCTCTATTTTATGAGAATAGAGAATAAAAATATAAAAGCTTGCAATCAAAAAGTTTATAATATTGAAGTAGAAGATGACCACTCTTATAGTGTAAATTTAGTAGATGTGCATAATTGCTACATCGGTTCAACTCCTGATAATATTGAAGGTATTTTTGATAGCTATAAAGAGATGGCGCTTCTTTCAAAATATGGTGGAGGAATTGGTTGGGATTGGAGTTTGGTTCGCGGAATGGGAAGCTATATTGATGGGCATAAAAATGCAGCTGGAGGTATTATTCCATTTTTAAAGATTGCAAATGATGTTGCAATTGCAGTTGACCAGCTTGGAACTAGAAAAGGGGCAATTGCAGTATATATTGAGCCTTGGCATATTGATGTTAGAGAGTTTATTGAGCTAAAGAAAAATGCAGGAGAGGAGCGAAGAAGAGCTCACGACCTCTTTCCAGCGTTGTGGGTTAATGATTTGTTTATGGAGCGCGCTGCAAATGATGATAAGTGGACTCTATTTGACCCATATGAGGTGCCAGAGCTAACTGAGCTTTATGGAGAGGAGTTTAATAAAAAATATATTGAGTATGAAAATAGAGATGATATTACAAAAGAGGTGGTCTCTGCAAAAGCTTTATGGAAAGAGATTTTAAGAAACTACTTTGAGACAGGTAATCCATTTTTAACCTTTAAAGATAATGCAAATAGGGCAAATCCAAACCGCCACGCTGGAATTATTAGAAGTAGCAACTTATGTACTGAGATTTTTCAAAATACGCAACCAAACTACTATAAGATAAGAGTAAATTTTGAAGATGGAAGCTATTTATTATTTGATGAGGATGAAGAGGTAAGAGTTGATAGCGGAATTGTTAAAAAGGCAAAAAAGATAACTGCACTTGATACAATTGAGGGCAAAAAGATATTTATTGTAGATAAAGAGAAATTTGATGGAGATACTGCTGTTTGTAACCTTGCAAGTGTGAATCTATCAAAAATAAACACTCTTGAGGATATTAAAAGAGTTGTTCCAATTGCAATTAGAATGCTTGATAATGTTATTGATTTAAACTTTTATCCTCTTGCAAAGGTTAAAAAGACAAATCTAAAAACAAGGGCAATTGGGCTTGGAGTTATGGGTGAGGCTCAAATGCTTGCAGAGGCTGGAATTGAGTGGGGAAGTGATGAGCATCTTAAGAAGATAGATGAAGTGATGGAAAGCATTAGTTACTATGCAATAGAGGCCTCCTCAAATCTCGCTCTTGAAAAGGGTAAATATCCTCTATTTGAAGGTAGTGACTGGAGTAAAGGAATTTTTCCAATAGATAAGGCAAATAAAGAAGCAGCAAAGTTAATAGATAGAGGGGGTCTTTTTGGATATACTCACGATTGGGCAAAATTAAAAGAGAAAGTAAAAAGAGACGGAATGAGAAATGGGTATCTAATGGCAATTGCCCCAACTAGCTCAATCTCAATTTTAGTTGGAACCACTCAAGCAATTGAGCCAATTTATAAAAGAAAGTGGTATGAGGTAAATCTATCTGGAGAGATTCCAGTAACTGCTCCAAATATCAATCCAGATACTTGGCCATACTATATTAGTAGTTACGATTTAGACCAAAGAGTATTGGTTAAGGCTGCAGCAATTAGACAAAAGTGGATTGACCAAGGGCAGAGTCTAAATATATTTATTCGTCTAGATAAGGCGAGTGGAAGATATCTAAATGATATATATATGCTTGCTTGG
>JAADEQ010000094.1 GCA_013153345.1 Campylobacterota bacterium
AGAGCTATTTGGATGGTTTGAGATGGGCTCTACAATTGTAATTTTATCTCAAAAAGATGCAATAGAGTATAGAGTAAGACTTGACCAATATGTAAAATTTGGAGAGGTTATAGGAGAGCTAAATGACAATTAAAGAGATTGATGAGTTTGCCCAGATACGGCCAAAAGCTAGGGCCTACTTATGTTATCTTATGAGTAGAGCAATTCCTAGTAGAGTTCCTGGAATTACACTCAAAGATATCAAAATTGGACTAAAAAGCCTTGCTAAAACTCTTCCCTATATTGAAGCAATGTATGTATTGGATAAAAATGGAAGACAGATTATAAATACTATTAGTATGAATCCAACCTATGCTAGAAAGGGTCAAGGGGAGAGTAGAAGCTCAAGAGCATACTACTATAAAGTAATTAAAGATAAAAAGTGTATTTTAACAGACCCCTACCCTTCAATTGAGAGCAATAAGCTAGTTGTAACTGCAGCCTATCCTGTATTTGATGAGAAAGGAGAGCTCCTTTATATTGTATGTATTGATATTACTCTTGATAATCTATTAAAGATGATTCACCTCTCTTCAATTGACTCTATTACTGGAAGAGTAGTAAAGTATGTATATGCAGCCTTCTCTTTAGCATTAGTTTGTGTTGCATTTTTACTCTTTTTAAAAGGGGTGCTTAACTTCTTATCACTTGGAGCAGACTTTGCCCATATTGAGATAAAAAAGGTCTTTGAGTCTACCATTCTCTTAACCCTATCTTTAGCAATCTTTGATTTGGTAAAAGCGCTATTTGAAGAGGAGGTATTAGGAGAGCATCGAAAGCAACATGAGAGCGATATCCATAAAACAATGGTTAAGTTTTTAGGCTCAATTATTATTGCTCTATCAATTGAAGCATTAATGTTGGTATTTAAGTTTGCTCTAACTGATTCTGGAAAGCTTCAATATGCAGTATTATTAATTGGAGGGATTACTGCTCTTTTAATTGGCCTTTCTATCTATATTAAATCACTAACAAAGATTAAGTAATGGTTGCTATTTTTGATTTAGATGGAACATTAGTTGATAGCTCAAATACTTTAGCAAATGCAATCAACTATGTAAGAGCAAAACTAAACCTCCCTCCCCTCCCAAAAGATGAGATTTTATACCATATAAACAATCCAAATACAAACTTAGCAAAATATTTTTATGAAAAAGAGAATATAGAGCCCATATATGAGAAGTGGTTTAAAGAGTATTATAGTAAAAACCACAATAGAGAACTTGAGCTATTTGATGGGGTTGATTTAATGTTAAAAGAGCTAAAAGATAGCGGAGTAAAGTTAGCTTTAGCTACTAATGGATATAGAGACTCTACTCTTGAAGCACTCTCTTATCTAAATTTAAAAGAGCATTTTGATAAGATTATGACCTTTGAAGATGTAAAAAATCCAAAACCAGCTCCAGATATGCTACTAAAGATATTAAAAGAGCTAAATCTGCCTAACTCAAAAGCCATATTTATAGGAGATAGTCAAAGAGATTATTTAGCTAGCAAGGAAGCAGATATAGAGTTTATTGGAGTAGATTTTATAAATAAAAAAAGCTCTGCTAATGATGTTAAAGAGGCAATTAAAGAGTATTTTAAGATTTAAAAGATATGAGTTTTGGTAAAATTTTAATAAAAAAGGGTTGATGGTGAATTTGCAAAAGAGTCAACAAGCATTTGAAGAGGCAAAAAGATATATTCCAGGAGGAGTAGACTCTCCTGTTAGAGCATTTAATAGTG
The DNA here is from genome assembly GCA_013153345.1 of Campylobacterota bacterium. Taxonomy (GTDB): domain Bacteria; phylum Campylobacterota; class Campylobacteria; order Campylobacterales; family Sulfurovaceae; genus JAADEQ01. The sequence continues at coordinate 1,768 of JAADEQ010000094.1, forward strand.
TTGGAGGAACCCCTCCTTTTATTGAAAGAGGCCAAGGGGCATATCTGTTTGATATTGATGGAAATAGATATATAGATTATGTTCAAAGCTGGGGGCCTTTAATTTTTGGCCATTGTGATAAAGATATAGAGGAGGCTATAATTGATAGAGTAAAAAAGGGGGTTAGCTTTGGAGCTCCAACAGAGTTAGAGACTCAATTAGCAAAAGAGATTGTCTCTTTATTTGATTCAGTCGATAAGATTAGATTTGTAAATTCTGGGACTGAAGCTGTAATGAGTGCTTTAAGACTTGCTAGAGGCTATACTGCAAAAGATGATATAGTAAAGTTTGCAGGGTGCTACCATGGCCATAGCGACTCTTTATTAGTAAGCGCTGGAAGTGGAGCAGCAACATTTGGAACTCCTAGCAGTCCAGGTGTGCCAGCTGATTTAACAAAACATACTCTAATAGCAAAATATAATGATATAGAGAGTGTAAAGAGATGCTTTAAAGATAGCAAAAATATTGCAGCAGTAATTATTGAGCCAATTGCTGGAAATATGGGATTAGTGCCAGCTGATAAAGAGTTTTTAGAAGAGCTTAGAAAACTTTGTGATGAGAATAATACCCTTTTGATATTTGATGAGGTGATGAGTGGATTTAGAGCATCTTTAAAGGGAGCTCAAGGGATTGTAGATATAAAACCAGATTTAGTAACCTTTGGAAAGGTTATTGGAGGAGGAATGCCAGTTGGAGCTTTTGGAGGAAAAGAAGAGATTATGAAGTGGCTATCTCCAGAAGGGCCAGTCTATCAAGCAGGAACCTTAAGTGGAAATCCAGTAGCAATGGCAGCTGGTATTGCAACTATTAATAAACTCAAAACAAATCCAGCTATTTATGTAGAGCTTAGCAAAAAGGCAAAAAGATTAATGGAGGGGTTTCAAGCAGCAGCTGATGCAGAAGAGATTCCATTTGTAACAGAGGTTAGGGGCTCTATGTTTGGATTCTTCTTTAGTGATAAGGTTGTTAAAAACTTTGATGATGCTCTTGAGAATGACCAAAAGAGATTTGCAAGATTTCATAAAGAGATGTTAAAAAGAGGAATCTATCTTGCTTGTTCACCTTTTGAAACAGGCTTTATTAGCACTGCCATTAGTGATGATATGATAGAAGAGACTATCTTAGCAGCATATGAAGTTATGAGAGAGATTGCTTAATGCAAGAGCAAAATCAACAAGAGCCAAAATATCAAAAGGTAGTTGCTGCAGCTGATGTATTGAGCCTAGGAATCTCAATTGTAGTGGCAATTCTTATTGGAGTTGCACTTGGATATTGGATGGAAAAGCTTTTTAATAACCATTGGCTCTTTTGGTTAGGTGTATTTTGGGGAATAGGAGCGGCAATATTAAATATCTATAAAGCCTATAAAAAGCAGCAAAAAGAGCTTGATGAGTTAGCAAAAGACCCAAAATATGCTAAAAGAAGATATGATAGTAGTGATGAGGATGATTGGTAGTGTTAAAGAGGCTAATTTTAATATATATAGGAGTATTTCTTATTGGCAGCTCTTTGCTATTTTTAATGGTAGATAAAGGGGCTCTTTTTAGCTATATGGTAGCTTTTATCTCTTCCTCTATTGTTATATTAGCTACCTTTAAGAGCTATGAAAATATAGTAAAAAAGCGTTTAGCAATAGATAATAGAGCCTTTGAGATAGATGATAGAGACTATATTAGTAAAATAGAAGACCCATATAATTTAGATGAAGACAATGAAGAGATAGATTTAAAAGAGGCTATAAAAGAGGAGAAAAAGAGATTAAAATCGCAAACCTCTTTAAAAGAGGCTGCAATTACTGGGGGTAAAGGATTTAGTTTTAATAGAATCGTTGCATATGGGGTATTAGTTGCTGGTTTTTTATTTCTATTAAATAGAGGCTATTTAAATCTATATTTTTATCTACCAGCACTAATAATACCAAATTTGATTGCTGTCATATATTTTGCATCTGAGAAAAAATAATATTATAATTTTAAAAACAATAAGGGATTATCTTTGAAGATAAAAAAAGGATATATACTCTTAGCAATTATTGCTATAATAATTTATAACTACAACAACTATAAAAAGCTAAAAGAAAAAGAGTTCTATACCAATATTTTAAACCAACATATAACCAATATTAGACACCAAGACTACTTTGCTATCCACTCCAATCTAGATGGAAATTTAAGCAAAGAGATATCAATTGAAGATATAAAAAAGTTCACTCAAGCAGCAAATATTAAAAAAAGAGATAAAATTATCCTAAATGAAATCAATAAAGATGAGAACAAAATTGAGTTAATTGGAGAGTTAGTTCAAGAAAATGGCAAAAAAGATATCAACTTTACTATTGTAAAATATGAGAATGAGTTTAAAGTTTTATCTCAAAAGATAGGAGATAATGCTCTAAAGCCCTCTAAAGTCTCCTTTCCAATTATAGAAAATGCTAAGAGAGCAAAATAGAAGCTACATTTTTTGCACTCCCCTCCTTTAAATATTCCCTTAAAATTTTGGAGTTAGCTACAAAGTTATCAAAATTAAACCTCTTAAACTCCTCTAAAAGATTACTAGCAGTTACTTCCTCTTGAATTAATTCAGGATGCATCGGCTCTCTTTGCATCTTTTCAAAAAATATATTAGCTAATCCTATATAGTTTAATTTTATTAGATGCTTTCCAATAAAGTAATCTATTGGTTTTGCTTTATAGGCCAATATAAAAGGAGTCCCCATAATAGCAGCCTCTAAAGTAGCAGTCCCTGAACAGATAAAAGCAAAATCTGCCTCTTTTAGAGCCTCTTGGGAGTTATAAAAAATCTCAAATCCACTAATATCACCATATAAAGAGAGACTATTTTTTAGATGAGGAGGAATTGCCAAAAGAGCCCTTTTTCCAATCTTTTTTGCTACTTCTTTAAAAATTGGCATTAAATACCTTATCTCACTCTTTCTACTACCGGGCATAAACAAAATAGTGTTAGGCTCTTTAGCAGTAGAGTCTTTATACTCTTTTATTTGGTCTAAAAGGGGGTGACCCACATATTTAATATTTGCCTCTTTTGGATAAATCTCTTTTTCAAAAGGCAAAATAGAGAGCAAATTATCACAATATTTAGATAAAGAATAGACTCGCCCTCTTCTCCATGCCCATGCTTGAGGAAGAATATAGTAGTTAATCTCAACCTTTGGGTTTGCTCTTTTTATCTTTTTGGCTAAAGGGAGATTAAAACCTGAGCTATCAATTAATAGCACCTTATCAGCCTCAAAGCTATAATCAACCATCAAATTAGCCAATTTATAAAAAAAAGGAAGCTTTTTTATTGCATCCTTAAACCCCATAATAGCCTCTCTTTGCAAATCAATCCCCCCAGAATCTAGATTTGAATCAAATATTCCTAAAAGCTTATAAGAGGGTAAATAGGAAAGAAGAGACTTTAAATGAAGATTTGCTGAAGACTCAATTGCACTAACTAAGAGCTTCATTTTATCTCTTTAAGAAGAAAATAGTTAGCATAATTATTAAACCCTTGCTGCCCAATTGCTCCAATTTCTGGCATACTCTTTAGCTCTTTTTTAAACCTAAAAGATGCTTTAAGATAGATTTTTAATAGCTCTTTATTAGATGTTTTTACTCTAAAAAGAAGAGTTGAAGGGGTATAGTTTGCCCTCTTCTCCCCCTCAATTAATAGATATTTAGCCTTAACTCCTCTATTTAGCTTGATATTATAGATAGTATTGCCCTTTTCAAAAATATTGCTTTTAAAATTATTGCTCTTTAGTCCTTTAATAGAAGAGGAGTATTTAAATTGAGGCAAAGAGATAGAAAGGTAGATTTTGGTTGAAGAGGGCAAATTAAGACTCTCTAAAAAC
>JAADEQ010000103.1 GCA_013153345.1 Campylobacterota bacterium
CTAAAAAAAGGATATTAGTGAAAAGAGCTTTTACAATGATAGAAGTGGTATTTGTAATTGTGGTTGTTGGGATATTAGCAGCAATTGCTATTCCAAAATTTAGTGCTACTAGAGATGATGCAGTTATTACTAAAGCTAAAAGCACAATAGCAAGTATTAGAAGTGCTTTAAGTAGTGAAGTGCAAAAGAGAATATTAAGAGGAAACTATACTCCTATCTCAAATTTAGGGGGAGAGGCTGGATTTGGAAAAGATTTATTTGACTTTTTTGATGGAGATGCTACTGGAAATAGGGTATTAGAGTATCCAGTAAAGAGCTGTAAAGATGCTGCTGCTACTGGTTGTTGGGTAAAGAGTGGAAATAATAAATATAAATTTATTATGCCACCTTCAATTGGAGGGGAGGCTGTATTTGTTGTAAATAATAATAGATTTGAGTGTGAAGACCCAGATAGTGAGCCTTGTAAGTTACTTGAGCGCTAATGAGATATTTTGAGATAGCGCTTTTAAAGAGTAGTGCTCCTATTTTAACCTACTCTTTTAATGAAGAGATTGAGGTTGGGAGTATTGTTAAGGTTAATTTAAAAGAGAGTATAAAAGAGGGAGTTGTATTAAAAGAGGTTGAAGAGCCCTCCTTTGAGACAAAAGAGATTATAGAAGTTACCAATAAGAGATTTTCTAAAGAGCAGTTAGAGGTTGCAAGATTTATTAGTAGTTACTACTTTAGCTCTTTAGGCGAGGCTATCTCTTTATTTTCTCCTTTTATATCAGATTCTCAAGAGTTATCTTCAATTAAAGATAGATTTATTTTGCCAACTCTAACCTCTGCTCAACAAAGAGCTTTAGAGGAGATTAGAGAAAAAAATCTTGCTTTGCTATTTGGAGTTACTGGCAGTGGAAAGACAGAAATCTATATTCATCTAATTAAAGAGGCGTTAGTTGAGGGAAAGAGTACTCTTTTATTAATGCCTGAAATTGCTCTAACTCCTCAAATTACGCAACGTATAAAGAGCTATTTTGGAGATTTAGTGGAGAGTTGGCACTCTAAGCTCTCTCTAAAGAGGCGTCAAGAGATTTTAAAAAAGATAGAAGATGAAGAGGTAAGAGTTATTATTGGAGCAAGAAGTGCCCTCTTTTTGCCTCTAAAGAGGCTTGGATTGATTATTGTTGATGAGGAGCATGATGATAGCTATAAATCTCAAAGCAGACCAAGATATAATGCTAAGGATTTAGCTATCTATATGGGCAAGAAGCTAAATATTAAAGTGCTTTTAGGGAGTGCTACGCCGCTTGTGACTAGTTATTATAAGTTTCCTATTGTTAGATTGAAAGAGCCTTATAAGAAGAGTAGAAAAAATTTCTATTTTATCAAAGGAGATGGGGTTAATGAGGTAGTTATTGAGAGTTTAAGAAAGATTGTTAAAAGAGGGGAGCAAGCTTTAGTATTTGTGCCAACTAGAGCCAATTTTAAATATCTAGTTTGTCAAAGTTGTGGAAGGGCTCAGCTTTGTCCATTTTGTTCAATTGGAATGAGTATCCATAGTCAAAAAAGGGTTCTTAAGTGCCACTATTGTAACTTCTCTAAAAAGATTCCTGAAGTTTGTGAGTTTTGTGGGAGTGAGGCGCTTAGCTCAAAGAGAGAGGGGACTTTGGAGGTTATTGAAAAGATTAAGAGTGAGATTAAAGAGGCAAAGATTATTCAATTTGATAGGGATTTTATTACAACCTCTAATAAGTTAGCAAAGGCATTGGATAAGATTAATAAAAAAGAGGCAAATATTATTGTTGGAACTCAGATGTTAAGTAAGGGGCACGATTATGCAGATATCACCTTAAGTGTGATACTTGGGCTGGATTATATTGTGGCAATTGGAGATTATAGAGCAAGAGAGAGAGCAATATCTTTGCTTCACCAAATTGCTGGAAGGAGTGGAAGAGTAAAAGATGCAAGTGTATTGATTCAAACCTCTCAGCCTCAATTTTTTGAGCCTTTTATTAAAGATTATGAGATATTTTTAAGGGATGAGTTGGAGTTTAGAGAGATAGCTGCCTATCCTCCATTTTCCAATTTAGCAAGAGTATTAATTGCTACAAAAGATTATAAGAGTGGAGAGGAGAGATTAAATGAGGCTTTGAGTAGATTAAGAGAGCAAAAGGGGGTAGAGATTGTGGGGAGTGGATTAGCACCAGTAGAGAGGATTGCTAATAGATGGAGGTTTTTTATTCTTATAAGAGGCTCTAAAAAGGTAGAGTTATTAAGTGCTCTCTATAAGATATATCAAAGGGGAGTTGAGATAGATATGGACCCTGTAGATTTTAGTTAATTTTGATAAAATAGCGCAAAAACTAAAAGCAGTGTGGCAAAATGATAAAAAGATATCCAACAAGAAAGATATATATAAAAGATGTAGCAATTGGAGGAGATGCTCCAATTTCAGTGCAATCAATGACCTTTAGTGATACCAGAGATGTTAAAGAGACACTTAATCAAATAAAAAGGCTTCATTTTGCAGGGGCTGATATTGTTAGAGTTGCGGTTCCTGATATGGAGGCTGCCCTTGCACTAAAGCAAATTACTAAAGAGTCCCCCCTGCCAATTGTAGCAGATATTCATTTTAATTATCGTCTTGCCCTTGAGGCTGCAAAGTGGGTTGATGCGATACGTTTCAATCCGGGAAATATTAATGAAAAAAATAAGATTAAAGAGATTGTAAAGGCTTGCAAAGAGAGAAATCTTCCAATTAGAATTGGAGTAAATGCAGGAAGTTTAGAAAAAGAGTTTGAGATAAAATATGGGGCAACTGCAAAAGGGATGGTTGCAAGTGCGGAGTATAATATTAAATTTTTAGAGGATTTAGATTTTTTTGATATAAAGGTATCTCTAAAGGCAAGTGATGTTGAGCGAACGGTTGAAGCATATAGAATGCTTAGGCCAAAAAATAACTATCCATTTCATCTTGGAGTAACTGAGGCAGGAACCAAATTTCATGCAACAATAAAATCTGCCATTGGAATTGGAAGCTTATTGCTTGATGGGATTGGAGATACCATTAGAGTCTCAATTACTGGAGAGCTGGAAGAGGAGATTAAGGTTGCAAAAGCAATCTTAAAAGATGCAGGAGTTGTTAAAGAGGGGGTTAATATTATCTCTTGTCCAACTTGCGGAAGGATTGAGGCAGATTTGGTAAAGGCAGTTGATGAGGTTACTAAAAGAACTGCTCATATCAAGGCTCCTTTAAATCTTTCAGTAATGGGGTGCGTGGTAAATGCAATAGGAGAGGCAAAACATGCAGATGTTGCAATTGCATATGGCAAGGGAAGCGGGCTTATTATGGTAAAAGGGGAGGTTGTTGCAAAACTTCCAGAAGAGAAACTTGTTGAGCGCTTTTTGGAAGAGGTTGAGAAGATGGCAAAGGAGAGTAGGTAGTGGATAATTTATATAATTTAAATATTGAGCGAGCGGTTCTTTCTTCTATTATTTTTGACCCAGAGATTTATGAAGAGGTAGCTTCAGTCTTAAAGCCAAGAGATTTCTATTTGCCATTTCATCAGCATCTATTTGAGGCGATGCAAGAGCTGTTTGAAAGAGAGCTTCCAATTGATGAGGAGTTTTTAAAAAAGGAGCTTGAGAAAAAGGGTAAATTTGATGAAGTTGCAATGGTTGAGGTGCTAAGCGCTAATCCAATTACCAATACGAAAGCATATGTAAATGAGATTAAATCGCTATCGAATAAAAGAGCTTTAATTAATTTAACAACCGAGATTAAGAAGTTAGTTTTAGAAGAGGATTTGGATGTTGATGCCATAATGGATAGGGTAGAGCAAAAGCTATATGAGATTACTTTAGAGAGTGTTAGCGAAGATTTTAAAGATGCTAAAACAATTACTCTTGCTACCTTAAAAGATATTGAGCGCTTAAAGGCGATGGGGAACTCCAAGCTTATAGGAATTGATACTGGCTTTAAGAATCTAAATGATAAGACTAGTGGTTTTGGAAGGGGGGATTTGATAATAGTTGCAGCGCGTCCTGCAATGGGAAAGACTAGCTTTGTTTTAAATATTGCTCTAAAGGCGATTGAGCGAGGTGAGGGGGTTGCATTTTTCTCTTTGGAGATGCCAGCAGAGCAGCTAATGCTAAGAATGCTAAGTGCTAAAACCTCAATTCCTTTGCAAGCTTTAAGAGTTGGTAATTTAAAAGATGATGAGTGGAGTAGATTAGCAAGTGCTACTGAGGAGATATCTAAAAAGAAGCTATTTGTAGATGATAGTGGATATGCTACCATTCATCAAGTAAGAAGCAAACTTAGAAAATTAAAATCGCAACATCCAGAGATTACATTGGCAGTAATTGATTATTTGCAGCTTATGAGTGGGGATAAGAAAATGGTGGGAATGGCTGCAAGACAGCAAGAGATTAGTGAAATATCAAGGGGTCTAAAGCAGCTAGCGCGTGAGCTTCAAATTCCAATTATTGCTCTATCTCAGCTAAATCGCTCTTTGGAGAATCGTGAGAATAAGCGTCCAATGCTTAGTGACTTAAGAGAGTCTGGAGCAATTGAGCAAGATGCAGATATTATCTTATTTGTGTATAGAGATGATGTGTATAGAGAGGCAAAAGAGAAAGAGAAAGAGATGAGAGCTAAGGCTGAAGGGAAAGAGTATGTCTCTACCTTTAAGAGAAAAGAGGAAGAGGAGGCTGAGATTATTATTGGAAAGCAGAGAAATGGTCCAACTGGAACGGTTGAATTAATTTTTCAAAAGAGATTTACACGTTTTGTAGATAAGAAGATGGATGAGCCTTTTGAGGTGGTGTTTGAGAGTGGAAATATTGAGACAACTGAGGGCAAGATAGAGTTGCCACCAATTTAGTATGCCTTTGCTATTTAGGAGTAAAAAGGAGTTTTTAGCAGTCTCTCTTTTTCTTATCTCTATTATCTCTTTTCGTCTCTATTTTTTATATCAAGATTATAAGAGCCTAAAAAATCTTGATGGTTACTACTATACCACTGCTCAAATAGTAAAGGTGTATCCAGCAAAATATGGAAATTTTCTCTTTAAGCTAAAGAGTCTTGATAATTTAGATTTTTATCTATATAGCAGTTTTGAGCCCCCTCCAAATCGATTTGATTGGGTTAGGGTTAAAATTAGGCCCAAAGAGGATACCACCTTTTTAGACTATTTAAGAGGGTTTTTTGCAAAAGGTATTATTCTTTATAAAGTTGAGCCTGGCTTTAATGTTAAGAGATTTTTTAAGGTATGGATTGATAAGCAGCATCAAGATGACTCCTTAAAGAGCTTTTATCATGCTATATTTTTGGCTGACCCGCTAGATAGAGAGCTTAGAGAGAAGATTTCTAATTTAGGGGTTTCTCATTTAGTTGCAATGAGTGGGTTTCATTTGGGAATTTTGTGGATGATAATATATGGGATATTATATTTTCCCTATCGATTTTTACAAACAAGATTTTTCCCTTGGAGATATAGAACAATTGATTTAGGGATTATTACGCTATTAATTTTAGCATTTTTTGTCTTATTGGTTGGGGCTCCTGCTGCTATTATTAGAGCCTATATTATGTTAGTAATTAGCTGGATAGTATTGGTATTTGGTTTTAAG
>JAADEQ010000076.1 GCA_013153345.1 Campylobacterota bacterium
CTCTCAAGCCTTTTTATCTCCTCATCCAACATATCTTCTTGATAAGTCATCATCATCTCTGCACTAATTACAAATGGAGCAGCTTGAATCTGCTTTAATTTTGCAATCTCCTCACTAACATCAGCCCCTTCAATGGTAATAATCATCTTCCCTTTCTCTTTATCACCAAAATGGTATTCACAAATCCCACTCTCTTCACACCACTTCTTTACTCTATCATAGTGGTTAGGGTTACACTGAATCACAATACTTGATACATTCATTACTTATCTCCTTTATCTAATTTCCACATCAATACATACTCATCATCACTGGCACTAAATAGAGTATTTTTATCTTTATAGATAATATTATTTAAAGTGCTCTTTTGACCCTTAAGCAGATACTTAGTAGCTTTAGTTGCTAAATCAATAATATAGATATTATTCTTCTCATCCAAAGCAAAAGCAGCCTCTTTAGCATCAGGACTTAGAGCAGTAGCATATACTAAAAATTTTGCTTCAATATAATCACCCTTACCAGTTTTAATATTATACCAAGCACCTCTTCTATCTTGACCAGCACAACTTACCATATCCTTTTTTAAATCCACCCTATAGACATTATCCAAATTAAGCCCACTAAGACGCTTTAAAATCTTTCCATCTTTAGTTGATACAATATCAACCTCCCCACTCTCACAACTCACAGCAGCCAAACTCCTATCTTCATTTAAAGCAAGGTCTGAAAATTTTGACTCAGTTAACTGCTCTTTATAAAGAAACTTCTTATTTTTCAAATCATACAAAGCCACCTCATTACTCAAAAACCCAAGCAAAATCTTATCTTTTGTAATAAACTTTGCCTCAATTATTGGAAGTTTATCATTCTCAGTAAAGATATCAATTGTCTTATTATTCTCATGAATCCTTAAATCAGAATAACCCCCCACTCCACTATCACTAACTAATAGATATCTTCCATCTAAATAATCAACACTTGAGACTCTAGTATCTATAATATCTCCCATAAAATCTTTAATTTTTGGAACCTGCACAATCTTTACAAACTTCTTATCTTTATAATCATACACCATCATCTTTCCACTATCAGTTCCAATAACTAGCTGGTTCTCTTTGCCCAACGCAATATCTTTTGCTAATCCATCAACTTTAATCGTCAAAAATGGGGTAATATCTTTAGCTCCTAAATAAGAGAAAAGAAACAATAAAAATAGTAAAACTATTCTCATCCTCTCTCCTCTATTAACTTATCTATTAGCCTCATCACCTTTAACCCAATCTCCTCTTCATTAAGCTCACTCTTTACACCATATAAATCCTCTTCAGCAACCAAAAAATTCTCAAAACTGCTATCTTTATCTAAAGAGTTATATAGAGCCTCCAAATTCTCTTTTCCCAATGCATCTACTGCTCTTTGAGTAATATATACTAAGTAGTTATACTCTGCTGGGTCAAATACATCATTCTCTTCATCATCAAAATCTTCATAGTTTTCATCTACCACAACAAAATATCTTAACTCATCAATAAAATCATCTTTATCAACTTTTGAATATATATTTGGAAAATCTTTCTCTAAATCTATCTTCATAACTCTCCTTTATTTTATAATAAACTCAATTGCTTTTGTAGGGCACCTACTCAAACAAAAACCACATGCAGTACACTTTTCAATATCAATAATGGGCTCAAACATCCCCTTAAATAAAATTGCATTATCAATACATGGCTCTTTACACGAAAAACAGACATTTTTATTATGGGAAAGACATAAATCTTTATTTATATAAAAGGTTGCATTAATCTTCTCCTCTCCCTCCTCAATCGATAACACTCCTTTTTGACAGGCAATAGCACACTCTTGACAAAAAGTGCAACCAGAGCTTTGCAAATTTAAAATGGGAGTCCCTTTCGCCTCAATTATTATAATATTCTCCTCACAAACCTTAGCACAACTCTTTTGCTCACACTCTATACACTCTTTATCAAAAAGACTATAATCTTTAACATAAGGGGGTCTAATATAAAGAGGAGAGCTACTCTTCTCCTCTTTAATTGCAGGCTCAACTAACCTCTTAAAAAAATCTCTTCTACTACTCACTTACTTTACACCCTCAGTAATTACATCAATTAAATTAGACTTAGATTTTAACTTCTCATCTTTAAAATCTGGTTTAAAGTTATTTTGAACTAATGGCTTAACATTTGCTTGAGGAACATGACACTGCGTACAATTAAATCTTGCTGGACTCAACTTCTTAAGTTTTTTAAACTTAGCAATTGTAATATCAGCTGTATTTTTAACCTCTTTTCCATCTTTTATAATCTTTCCATCTTTACTTAGCTTTGTATCTGGTCTAAAATCTACAAAGTGAGATGGCGGAATTGGAGTTGCCCCCATACTCTTTGCCACATCTGGCATATGACATGTTAAACATTGGTTATTATTTTTTGTAATTGGAACTAACCCTTCAATACTATGAGGAATTAATGGAGGGGCATTTACATAACTTCTCTCAAACTTTTGCGCTTGCCCCGGAGCTGCTGCATCAAATTTTGCATCAACTGGAGCAACATTCTCTTCACTAAATAGAGCTGTCTTTCTAAGCCCAAGCTCCTCTTCTGAAATAACCTTTTGAGCCCCATAGGTAGTTACTGCTAAAAGTGAAACTACCGCTAGTGATAATATTGTTTTTCTCATTTTGACTCCTTACTCTCTTTTATAAACTTACCTAAACTAAACTCTAATGCATCATCATTACACACATCTATACATCTACCACAATTAGTACACTCAATATCATTAACACTAATACTCTTTTTTCCTATCATATGCAACACTTGAGACTCTGGACAAACCTCTTTACACTTCATACATAAAGTGCACTTCTCTCTTGTATGCTTTACTCTAAGCAAAGAGTATTTCCCAATAATTGAGTATACCCCTCCAAGTGGACAGATGTGACCACACCAACCATTTTTTACCACAAATAGATCAAACAAAAAGATTGCAATAATAAGCCCAATTCCTGCACCAATTCCAAAAATTACATTTCTATTTAAAATAGAGATTGGACTAACAACCTCAAAGGCTGCAAGCCCAGTGATTGCTGAGACAATTAGTGCAATTACTATCATATAGTAACGTATATTTCTGCTAATCCAAACTTTTCTCTCAATCTTATCAATTAAAAGTTTTCTTCTAAGCCAAGCTGCTGCATCTGTTACCATATTTACTGGACAAACCCAGCTACAAAAAGCCCTTCCCCCAAAAATTCCATAAAATAGGGTAATAAGGAGTGCTCCAACTAAAATATTAACCCCCACAATCGCCCCAGTCGCAAGAATCTGCAAAAGAGCAAATGGGTCACTTAGTGGGATTTTTCCAAAAAGTAAAGAGGTAGAGATATCTCCTTGTAAGATACTCCACCCCCAAGCATTCCCAGCAAAATATAAAAAGAGCAGACCAAGCTGAGAGATTCTTCTTAAAATCAGATATTTATAGTTTGAAAATTTCATCTTAATACTCCAATAAATTACCACTATTTAAGTAGTCTTCAGCTTTTTTCTTGCTACGCTCAGTCTGAGTTGTGACACTATTGATATCAACATCTTTAACTCTTTGCTGGTCTGCTTTATCCCATCCTTTAACATAGTGGTCTCCAACTTTTCCAAGGGCAACATCAGTTGGAAGCACAAAAATAGCTGGCTTTTCAGTTACACAAGCCTTCTCACACAATCCACAACCAGTGCAAACATCAACATTAACAACAGGCTTTAAAAATGCATGTTTTCCAGTTCTGCTATTTCTATCATATACTAGCTTAATTGCTTCATCAAGCAAAGGGCAAGCACGATAGCAAGCATCACACTGCAATCCCCAAAAGGCAATGCAAGAGCTCACATCAACAACAGCAACTCCCATCTTCATAAGTCTAATATCAAGCTCACCCTTCTCATTGGTAACCTTTTTAATATCTAAAGCTCCACTTGGACAAGCTGGGACGCAAGGGATATCCTCACACATATAACAAGGAACATCTCGAGGGATGAAAAATGGCGTTCCAATTGTTACATCATCTTGAGCCTTAGCCATCTTTAAAGTCCCAGGTGTAAGCTTATTACCCTCTTTATCTAAGTTTTGAGGACGATTATAACAAGCCTCTGCACAAAGCCCACACTTAATACAGGTCTTTAAAAAATCACTCTCTGGCAAAGCTGCTGGAGGTCTAAGAGTTAATGGACTACTTTTTGCCTTAGAGGTATATCCAGCCCAAAGCAATACTCCCATAGCTCCAAGCCCAACATTGTGGGCTAGATTTGTAAAAAATCTTCTTCGTGGAGTAATTTTATCTTTTGTTCCCTTTTGTCCCATATCTTAACCTTAAGCTTTATAGATTTTTACTGCACACTTCTTATAGTCTGTTTGCTTACTCATTGGACAAGTTGCATCTAGACAAACTTTATTAATAAATACTCTCTCATCAAACCAAGGTACAAATACAAGACCGCGCGGAGGTCTATTTCTTCCTCTAGTCTCAACTCTAGCTTTAACTTTTCCTCTTCTTGACTCAACCCAAACAAGCTCTCCTCTTTTAACTCCATGCTTCTTAGCATCTTCTGGATGCATATAACAAAGCGCTTCTGGAACTGCACGGAAAAGCTCAGGCACTCTCATTGTCATTGTTCCACTATGCCAATGCTCAAGCACCCTTCCAGTACAAAGCCATGTATCATACTCATTATCTGGCATTTCTGGTGGGTCCATATATGGTCTTGCAAAGATTTTTGCTTTATTTTTTAATGACTCTTTCTTCTTATCTTTTACACCTCTTAAATCACCTTTTGGAAGCGATTTTGCAAGAGGTCCATAGAATGCAAACTCTCCACCAGTCTCTTTTGCAGCTTTTGCCGCATATGGGTCATATTTTACATTAAATCTCCATTGAGTCTCTTTACCATCAACAACTGGCCACTTAAGCCCTCTAACTTTATGATAAACATCAAATGGAGCAAGGTCATGAGCATGTCCTCTACCAAACCAAGCATACTCTTCAAATAGATATTTATGGATAAAGAAGCCATACCCTTTCCACTCTTTTCCATCACTACCAATAACTTTTCTCTCATCACCTTTTGAATCACTATCATCAAAACCTTCAAGTAGTGGGTCATCAATAGTATACTTTTTAGCCTCTTCATTTGCAAATAAAATCTCATACATTGTGGTATCTTCACTATAACCCATCTTCTTAGCTGCTTCAATTACACTTGGAAGAGGTTTTTTTCTAGCACCACTTGGAGCATACTCACCCCATACATCTTTTACCTTAAATCTCTTTGATAGCTCAACCCACTGCCAAGTATCACTCATCGCATTACCAACTGGCAATACTTGCTGTCTCCAGTGCTGAGTTCTTCTTTCTGCATTTCCATAAGCTCCCCACTTCTCATAAATCATCGCACTAGGAAGCACTAAATCTGCAACCATTGCTGAAATTCCTGGATATGCATCTGATACTACAATAAAGTTATCCATCTCTCTTGCTGCTTTAATCCAGTGGTTAGCATTTGCAGAGTCTTGATATGGGTTACATACATTTACCCATGCA
>JAADEQ010000060.1 GCA_013153345.1 Campylobacterota bacterium
TAAGTGAACTATTTTTGACCTTAAAGGAGTTTTATAACTCAAATAGCTTTTTGATTGCTCCATTTAGAACTCTAACTCTCCCTTTCCCAAAAAGTAGCTACTTAAAGAGCTTTAATTTAGAGTTTGGTGAGCTTTTGGATTTAAAGGAGCTAAAAGAGAGGCTTCTTTATTGGGGATATAGTTTTGTTGATATTGTTGGAGCAAAAGGAGAGGTATCAATTAGAGGAGATATTATTGATATCTTCCCTCCAAATCTAAATAGGCCTATTAGAATCTCTTTGTTTGATAGCGAGATTGAGGAGATAAGATTTTTTGATATCTCAACCCAAAAAAGAGATAAAGAGGAGATTGAGAGTGTTGAGATTGCTCCTGCTTTTTTGGCTCTTAGTAAAGATGAATTTGATGAGCTCTCAAAGAGGGTTGAAAAGAGTGAGTATAATGTTTTAGTAAAAGATATTGGCTCTCTTGGACTTTGGCATCTTGATAATTTTGCAATTAATATATTAAAAGAATATCCTTATGTTTTAACTTCAAAGGCTCTAATTGGATTAATAAGAGAGTTTGATGAGAAGCTTGATATTGAAGATAGAGTTATAGATGAGGCAAAAGAGTATAAAGAGATTGAAGTTAAAGATATTAATAGAGTAATTGAGGCTAATAGAGATAAAAAGATTACAATAGTTGCTAAAAATGAGACTCTAGTTAGAGCAAGCGCTTTGGCATATTTAGAAAAGCTAAATTTTAAATATATAGAGGGAAATTTAAATCTAAAATCGCCAAAAGAGCTTATCTTATCTATTAATAAAGAAGAGCCTATTAGAAAAGTTAAAAAGAGCTCTTTAGTTTTGGATGAGATTGGAGTTGGAGAGTATGTGGTGCACCAAAACCATGGGGTTGGTATATTTAGAGGGATTGAGAAGAGAGAGGTTTTAGGAAAGTTTAGAGATTTTGTAAAGATTGAGTATCAAAATGAGGATAAATTATATATTCCGGTTGAAAATCTTCATTTAATTGATAGATATATTGCTCCAAGTGGGGCTTTGCCAACTCTAGATAAGTTAGGGAAGGGCTCTTTTTCTAAATTAAAAGAGAAGGTTAGAAAGAAGCTCTTTGCAATTGCAAAAGAGTTGATTGAGTTAAATGCAAAGAGGCTTTTAAAAGAGGGAATTAAGATTAAGATTGATAAAGAGGCTCAAGAGAGATTTTTAAAAGAGGCTGGATTTACTCATACAATTGACCAAAAAAGGGCAATTGATAATATATTAGAGCATCTAAGTAGTGGGAAGGTTATGGATATGCTACTTAGTGCTGATGTTGGGTTTGGAAAGACAGAGGTTGCAATGAATGCGATGTTTGCTGTTGTAAAGAGTGGATTTCAAGCAGCCCTTATTGCACCAACTACTCTTTTATCGATGCAACATTTTAAAACTCTACAACAAAGATTTAAAGATTGGGGGATTAGAGTTGCAAAGCTTGATAGATTTAGTACCCCAAAAGAGAAAAAAGAGATTTTAAGGGGATTAGAGGAGGGAGAGATTGATATTGTGGTAGGAACCCATGGTGTAATTAATGCAAAATTTAAAAATTTGGGATTGGTGGTAATTGATGAGGAGCATAAGTTTGGAGTAAAACAAAAGGAGGCCCTTAAGGCTTTAACTATTAATACTCATCTTCTTTCAATGTCAGCAACCCCAATTCCAAGAACTCTAAATATGGCTCTATCTCAAATTAAGAGTTTTGCTGAAATATTGACCCCTCCGCAAAATAGAGCAGGAGTGAGAACATTTGTTAAAGATTTTGATATAAAAGCAGTTGGAGAGGCTATTAGAAGAGAGTTAAGAAGAGGAGGGCAAGTATTTTATATCTATAACTCAATTGCTGGGCTTGAGGATAAGAAAAAGGAGCTTTTAGAGGAGATTCCAGATTTAAAAATTACAATGCTTCACTCAAAAGTAGGGGCAGCTAAGAGTGAGAAAGAGATGGTAAAGTTTGAGAATAAAGAGTATGATTTGCTACTTAGCACCTCTATTGTTGAGTCTGGGCTTCACCTTCCAAATGCAAATACAATAATTGTAGATGGGGCTCAAAACTTTGGGATTGCAGATTTGCACCAGCTTAGAGGAAGAGTTGGAAGGGGAGGAGTTGAGGGGTATTGCTACTTTTTTGTGGATGATAAAGATAATTTAAGCCAGAGTGCAAAAAAAAGACTCCTTGCCCTAGAGTCTAATAGTGAGCTTGGAAGTGGAGCAATTTTAGCAATGCATGATTTAGAGATTAGAGGAGGGGGGAATTTGGTTGGAGAGGCTCAAAGTGGTCATATAAAACAGATTGGCTACTCTTTGTATTTAAAGATGTTAGAAGAGGAGATAAGAGAGTTAACTGGAAAAAGAGATGAGATGGGAGAGGTTGAGTTAAAGTTAAATGTGGATGCATATTTGAGTGAGGAATTAATTAGAGAGGATAGGCTAAGGTTGGAGTTATATAGAAGATTATCTCAAGCAAAAGAGGTTGATGAGGTTTATGAGATTGAGGAGGAGATTGTTGATAGATTTGGCTCTTTAGATAAGCTCTCAAGGCAATTTATTGATTTAATGATAGTAAAGATTTTAGCAAATAAAAAGGGAGTAAAGAAGATATCAAACTATAATGAGAATATCTATATTGAGTTTAGAGATGGCAAGAGAGTTACTCTAAAGGCAAAGACAAAAGATAGTGATGATATTATAAAAGAGAGTTTGGAGTTTTTAAAAGAAAAAGAGTTAATAAAGTGTTAAGAGGCTTTTAAAAATAGCCTATTTTTGTGGGAGATATGGGTGAGTCTTTTTTTATCAACTTTTATAGAAATAGCTGTTTAATGTGTGATTTACTTCTAAAAAATGAGAGAATATTTTATTGAGAGTTTTTGTTAAAGAGAGGAGTTGTTAATTTAGGATTAATTATTTTATTGTAATATTCTTTGGAAATAATCATTACTAGGAGCCATTTTGCTTGATGTTGTTGATAGAATAAGAGCAGAGATTCATAAGGTTGTGGTTGGGCAAGAGAAGATGATAGAGAGTCTATTAATTGGACTTATTTGTCAAGGGCATATACTCCTTGAGGGGGTTCCAGGGCTTGCAAAAACCACAACAATTAATGCTTTAGCAAAGACTCTTGGATTAGATTTTAAAAGAGTGCAATTTACTCCTGATTTGCTTCCAACTGATATTATTGGGACAGAGATTTATGACCCAACTACAAATAGTTTTAAGATTAAAAAGGGGCCAGTATTTACAAATTTGCTTCTTGCTGATGAGATAAATAGGGCTCCAGCTAAGGTTCAATCAGCACTTCTTGAGGTTATGCAAGAGCGTCAAGTTACAATTGGAGACCACTCTTTTAAGATAGATTTGCCATTTTTGGTTATGGCAACTCAAAACCCAGTTGAGCAAGAGGGGGCGTATGAGCTTCCAGAGGCTCAACTTGATAGATTTTTAATGAAGGTGGTGGTTGGATATAATACTAAAGCAGAGGAGCTTGAGATTGCAAGAAGAGTCTCAAATAATAGCTTTGAGCCAATTAATCAAGTTGCTACTATTAAAGATTTAGAAGAGGTAAGAAAAGAGGCAATGGCTGTTCATCTTGACCCAGAGGTTGAAAAGTATATAATAGAGATTATTTTTGCTACAAGAGAGCCATCTAAGTATGGGTTGGGGAGTTTGGAAGATTATATTGAGTTTGGGGCAAGTCCAAGAGCCAGTATTGATATGTATAAAGCTTCACGTGCAGTTGCTTATATTAAGGGGCAAGATTTTGTATCTCCAATTGAGATTGCCTATATTGCAAAAGAGATTTTAAGACATAGAATAATTTTAAGTTATGAGGCTGAAGCTGAAGGTATTACTCAAGATATGATTATTGAAAAAGTTTTAGCAGCAGTGCCAATACCATAATGGATAAAAAAGCAAAAAAGATTCTTCTAAAGACCAAAAAGCAGGTTTTTGGACTCTTAGCAGGTAATAATATCTCCGCTTTTAAAGGGGAGGGGTTTGAGTTTGCTGAGCTTAGAGAGTATAGTATTGGGGATGATGTTAAAAAGATTGATTGGAAGACAACTGCTAGATTAAAAAAGCCTTTTGTAAAGATATATCACGAAGAGAGAGAGTTAAATATAGTAATCTCTACAATGCTTAGTGGCTCAACCCTTTTTGGAACAAAGATGATGGTTAAAGATTTTATTATAGAGATTTTGGCTCTTTTGGCTTTTAGTGCAGTTAGAAATAAAGATAACTTTAGCCATATTTTGTATGCTAATAAGCTATATCGCTTCTCAAAACCCTCAAAGGATATATTTGCTGTTCATAAAGAGGTTGAAGAGGCTGTTAAGTTTGATGTATTAGGAAAGCCAGCAAATTGGGAGGGGTGGCTAGATGATTTAAATAAGAAAGTTAGGAAAAGAAGCTTAATGTTTTTAATAGGAGATTTTGTTGGGGATTTTAATCTCTCACTGCTAGCAAAAAAGCATGATTTAGTAGTTATAATTGTTAGAGACTATTTTATTGAGAATCCTAAGCCTTTAGGAGAGGTAAGATTAGTAGACCCTGGCTATTTAGATAGTTTTAGTGGAAATGTGGATGAGTATGCTATTAATCTTTATAAAGAGGCACTTAGGCAAAATGATGTAAAGCTATTTAAGCATCTAAGGAAGATAGGAGCAAGATTTGCAAAGCTATATACCCATAAGGATGCCTACTATCAATTGGCAAAGAGAATTTAGATGGATAATTTAAGAGATATAAGAGGGTTTATTGAGATAAGTGACTACTCTTTTTGGCTCTTTATATCAACTCTTATAGTGGGGTTGATTTTGGGGATTATATTTTTTAAAAAGGGATTTGAGTATGCAAAGAGCAGATGCAAGATTGATTGTCAAAGATATTTTTTGTATAGATTTAAAAATGTAGATTGGAGTAATCCAAAAAAAGCTGCTTATGAGGCAACCTATTATGGAAGATTTTTAGCAACCGATAAGAGGCGAATGGAATTATTTAAGCAGTTAAAGCAGAGATTAGCTAAATATAAATATCAAAAAGAGATTAAAGAGATTGATAAAGAGACACTAAACTACTACAATTTATATAAGCAGGTTTGTGATGAGTCAATTTAGTTTTGAGTTTTCTTATATCTTTTTGCTTTTACCTCTATTTTGGTTCTGTTTTAAGAGGTGTCCAGCAAAGAGTGTTGCAATCTATTTTCCATATATTCATATTTTAATCTCAAAAAAGGCTCTAAAGAGTAGATGGGTGGAGCTATTTAAGTGGCTGGGGGTAGTAAGTTTTTTAATAGCGCTTGCTTCACCAGTTGTAGTTACTAAATATGAGAATATTAAAAAGAGTGCTAGAGATATAATGTTGGTTGTTGATTCAAGCAAATCGATGCTTGATAAGGGGTTTGATGATAAAGATATTATGAAGAGTAAATTTAGAGCTATTAGTGAGGTGATAGAGGAGTTTAT
>JAADEQ010000134.1 GCA_013153345.1 Campylobacterota bacterium
AAATCTTGCAGTTTCATAATTTTGTATTATCCTTATGTAATATAGTTTAAATTATATCTAATTAATATAAATATTTTCTTGCTTTTATCTCAGATAGATATAATTACAAAAAAACTTTTAGGATAGAAAATGAGAGTATTAACTGGTATTCAGCCATCAGGTAAACTTCATATAGGAAACTATTTTGGAGCAATAAAGCAAATTATTGCTTTGCAAGAGGATGAGGAAAATGAGCTTTTTGCATTTATTGCAAACTATCATGCTCTAAGTGGAGGGGCAAATTTAGATGAGCTAAAGCAAAATACTCTTGAGGTGGCAGTTGATTATTTAAGCTTAGGGCTTAATCCAAAAAAAACTATCTTTTGGGTTCAAAGTGATGTAAAAGAGGTCTTAGAGCTATATTGGATTTTATCAAGATATACTCCAATGGGGCTTCTTGAGAGAGCTCATAGCTATAAAGATAAGATTGCAAAAGGAATCTCTCCATCACATGCTCTATTTAGCTATCCGGTATTAATGGCAGCTGATATTTTGCTTTATGACTCAGAGGTTGTGCCAGTTGGAAAAGACCAAAAGCAGCATCTTGAGATGACAAGAGATATTGCAATAAAGTTTAATAATGAGCATGGAGAGACTTTTGTGATTCCAATTGAGAAGATTGAAGATGAGGTTGCTGTTGTGCCAGGAATTGATGGGGCAAAGATGAGCAAGAGCTATAAAAATACAATTGAGATTTTTTATGATACTCAAAAACAGCTTCAAAAGAGGTGTAATAAGATAGTTACAGACTCAACTCCTCTTGGTGAGCCGCTTGAGTGGGAGGGTAATAATGTATTTGAACTTTTAAAGCTATTTTCTACAAAAGATGAGGTTGAGGAGCTAAAAAAAGATTATAAAAGCGGCAATTTTGGTCACGGCCACTTCAAAAAGCTATTAACTCAAAAAATTTGGGACTATTTTGAGGAAGCAAGAGAGAAAAGAGAGTATTATTTAAATAATATAAATGAGGTAAAAGAGATTTTAAATGAGGGAGCAAAAAGAGCAAGAGCTATTGCTTCAAAGAAGATGGAGGAGGTTAGAGAGAAGGTTGGGATTTTTTAGCTTTTTTATCCCTTTTTTCTCTTTTTTCTTTTTTAACTGAATGGACCCAGAGTCTATTTATGAGCAAATAGATAAGATAGGCTACAATAGTGGAGAAGAAAGCTGCTCCTACATACATACTTAGGGCAATATCGCTCCAGTGCTGAGAGAACCATTGAGTTGTAAGTTCGATATTTTTAATCTCCTCTTTGCCAAGGAGAAAGTTTCCTACTTTATATTCTATATAGAACATAAAAGGATAGGTTATTGGGTTTGATAACCAAACAGTTGCTAGGGCAATTGGAACATTAAACTTTATAAAAGGGGTTGTTGCCATAACTCCTGCCATCTGCATTGGCATTGGAATAAATGCCCAAAATAGCCCCACTAAGATTCCTTTTGTGATTGCTTTTCTATTAACTGCAAAATATGCTTTTGGAAGATTATATTTCTCTAAAAACTCATTAAACTTTTTATTTTCAGTAGTAAGTTTTTTTAGAAGATTTTTAAATACCCTTCTTATCATCTTAATCCTAGCTAAAATTTTAGAAATTTTATCTATTTACTACTTAATATTTAGAGCTTTTTAAAGAGTTTATTAGATATAATACGCGCGGTTTAAACTCTGGCAAAAACGCATGTAGTTAATCCTTGACTAGGTTGCACCAATATCGGTGTTAAGGGCTACAGAGGAATTAAACCTATAAATATTTAACCAAGGAGAATTTATGGTAACAATGAAAGACCTTTTAGAGTGTGGTGTACACTTTGGGCATCAGACAAGAAGATGGAATCCAAAGATGAAAAAGTTTATCTTTGGAGAGAGAAAAAATATCTATATTATTGACCTTCAAAAGACTCTAAAGTATTTTAAAAAGACATATGAGATTGTAAGAGATGCGGCAGCTGAGGGTAAAATTATTCTATTTGTTGGAACAAAAAAGCAAGCAAGAGATGCAATTAAAGAGCATGCTCAAAGAGCTGGAATGCCATATGTTGCAACAAGATGGCTTGGAGGAATGTTAACAAACTATCCTACAATTAAAAAGTCTATTAGAAAATTAGAGCTTATTGAAAAGATGGAAGAGACTGGCCAAATTAATCTTTTAACAAAAAAAGAGGCTCTAATGTTAAAAAGAAAAAAAGAGAAGCTTCTAAAGTATCTTGAGGGGTATAGAAACTTAGAGAGAACTCCAGATATGCTATTTGTAATTGATGCGGTTAAAGAGCATATTGCTGTTAAAGAGGCAAGAAGAATGGGAATGAAAGTTATTGCTCCACTTGATACAAACTGCGACCCAGATTTGATTGATTATCCAATTCCAGGAAATGATGATGCAATTCGCTCAATTAATCTATTTTGTAGAGAGATAGCTGATGCTATTATTGAAGGAAAAGCTATTGCATCTGGAGATGGGGCTGTTGATACTCAAAGTATTGATGAAGAGGCTGCAAAGGCTGCTGGAGTATCAGAAGAGGAGATTAAAGAGCTTTTAAAAGAGGAAAAAGAAGAGGCAGCTGCTGAAGAAGCAAAAGAGGAAGAGGTTGTTAAAGAAGAGGTCGTAGAAGAGAAAAAAGTAGAAGCTGAAGTTAAGTAAGGAGAGAGTTATGGCAAAGTTTGGTCCAAAAGAGATTAAGAAACTAAGAGAGATGACAGATGCTGGAATGATGGATTGTAAAGAGGCTCTAAAGGCTACTGATGGAGATATGGAAAAGGCTGTTGAGTGGCTAAGAAAAAAGGGTCTTGGAGCGGCTGCAAAGAAGGCTGATAAGGTTGCAGCTGAGGGTGTTATTGCAATTAAGGTTGATGGAAATAAAGCAATTATGCTAGAAATCAACTCTCAAACTGACTTTGTTGCAAAAAATGAGAAGTTTCAA
Organism: Campylobacterota bacterium; assembly: GCA_013153345.1. Taxonomy (GTDB): domain Bacteria; phylum Campylobacterota; class Campylobacteria; order Campylobacterales; family Sulfurovaceae; genus JAADEQ01. The sequence goes on from JAADEQ010000134.1 coordinate 2,959, forward strand.
AAGTTTGTTGATGAGGTTGTTGAGCATGTTATGGCAAATGATTTTAATAGTGTAGAGGAGATTTTAGAGAGTACTATTAATAATCAACCTTTCAAAGAGTATTTAGCGCTTCAAATTGCTACAATTGGAGAGAATTTAGTTGTTAGAAGATATGCAAAGGTGGTAAGTGAGGGTAGCCTTGGAACATATGTTCATGCAAATAAAAAAGTTGGGGTAATTGTTGCAAGCAATCAACCAGGGCTTGAGGAGCAGCTAAAAAATATTGCAATGCATGCAGCGGCTATGAATCCAAAATATTTAAATGAAGAGGCAGTTCCAGCAGAAGTTATTGAAAAAGAGAAAGAGATAGCAAGAGAGCAGCTTCTAAAAGAGGGTAAACCAGAAAATATTTTAGAAAAGATTCTTCCTGGAAAGATTAAGAAGTTTATGCAAGAGAATACTTTAGAGAATCAAAAGTTTGTAATGGATGATAAGATTAGTGTAAAAGATTATCTAAAAGCTGCAAATAAAGATGCAAAGCTAACAGATTATGTTAGATTTGAGCTTGGTGAGGGAATTGAGAAGAAAGAGGAGGATTTTGCAGCAGAGGTTGCAAAACAGATGGCTTAATGGCCATCTTTTCTTCTTGATTTGCTCTTTAATTTCTGCCTTATAGATTAAAATCACCTTATAAAATAGATACTTTTATCAATTTTCTTTAAAAAAATGTAAATTTTTTTATGCATTTGGAAAAAATATAGGTATAATTTTTTTGTTAAAAATAGGAGTATATTTTACTCTTATAATAAAGATTTGAATTTTAAATATTTATGAATAGTAGCAAGCAGGGTGAAAGAGAAATTATATAGTTTAGAGATAATTAAAAGAGGTTATGGTGAATATTAAGATATACTCAATTGATAAGAAGGGTAAAAATAGTCTATATGCCCCTCTTATTGAGCATTTTATAAAAATATCTAAACCATTTGCAAAGATTGAGGTAGTAGATATTTTTAGTAATAGTATCTCTAAAGCTCAAGATGTTTCACCCATAAAAGCTCAAGAGAGTTATAGTAAAGAGCTAAGAGGTTTTTTGGATAGAGGATTTAGTGTTGCTTTAGATAAAGATGGTCTAGAGCTTAGTAGTGAAGAGTTTGCTAAAAAAGTTTTGGAAAATAGACAAGATGTTTCATTTTTTATCGGTGGGGCATTTGGATTTGAAAAAAATTTTATAAATAGTTGCAATTTATCCGTATCTTTTGGTAAAATTACATTGTCCCATAAATTGGCTAAAGTGGTTTTGCTAGAGCAGATTTTTAGAGGGCTAAGTATTATAAATAATCATCCATATCATAAGTAGAAAAAGGAGATATTTTGTATAGCCAAGAAGAGATTATGGAATTAAAAGAAGAACTTTTAATATTAAAAGAGAAATTACAATCTAATATAAGAAAAGCTAATAGTGAAATAGATTTAATGAGGAATCAAACTCCAACTGATGAAGGTGATTTTGCAGTCTTAACTAATGATTCTACTTTAGATTTTACATTAATTGAAAAACAGGTGAAAGAATTAGAAGAAATTGAGGTTGCTTTGGATAAAATATTAAATGGAAATTATGGTATTTGTGAGATGTGCGAGGAGCCAATTGGTATAGAGAGGTTGAGGGTAAAACCTTATGCTAAGTTTTGTATTGTTTGTCGAGAGATTAATGAGAAGAGTTTAAAAAAGTAGTAAAAAGAAGGAGTAGGTATGAAAATTGGGCTATACATAGTATCTTCTATCTTATTTATTATTGCTGTTGCGGTAGCGACATATTTAATAAATCCAGGAAGCTACTCATTTGATATTTTAGATATTCATCTGCCAAAGATTCCAGTTGCTGTATGGGTTGCATTGCCAGTTGCACTTTTGGCTATATTTTCAGTTATTCATATGGCTTTTTATGGAGCAAAGGTATTTTTTGCAAATAAGAAGTGGAGAAGTGATGCTAATAAGCTAGAAGAGGGAATCTATTGGTCATTGATTAAAGAGCCAACAACTATTACATATTATCATCCAGAGATTGAAAAGAGTGCATCTCTTTTATCTTTTTCTACTATTGAGCCAAAAGAGGAGCAGAGTGAGCAAAGCAGTAGATTATCTTCTAAATTAAAAGATGTACTAAATGTAATTTATAAGATAAGAAAAGGGGAGTATGTAGATTTAAAGAAAGAGAAGTTTGCCAAACATCTCTCTCCAGATAATGAGATAGTAATTGAGAATGAGATTAATAGATTAAACCATGACCCAAAATATGCTTTAAAGATTTTGGACTTTAAGGATAGATATGATGAGAGGGTTATAAATTTAGCGCTTGATAAGCTAGTTGAGACTCAAGATTTTTATACTATTAAGAAGTATGGGAAAGAGATTGGAAAAGAGAGATTCTTTAAGTTGCTTCAAAGGGTAGAGAAGGGAGAGGATATTGGATTTAGCAAAGATATGCTTCGTAGCTTTTTAGAGTTTTATACTCT
>JAADEQ010000125.1 GCA_013153345.1 Campylobacterota bacterium
AAGTGAGTATTTATCCCTTTATCCTCTAAATACTCAAATAAAATTGCTGAGATTTTATTATTTAGCGCCCCTTTTCCTTTTGCCTCATCTTTTTTCTCTCCATTAAAAGCAGTTAAAGAGTCTTTAAACTCAGCAATTAGATAATCTTTATTATTTGTTTCCCAAATCTTTTTTGCTTTTCCTTCATATAGAAGTTTTGTCTTTTTAATATCTTCCACCTATTTTTCCTTTTGCTCTTTTTGTAAAATTAAAGCTTTTAATATATCATATGCACTCTTTAATTGAGCATCTTTATAGAGGTCTTCTTCTTTAATTATCTTTTTCTTTAACTTTTCATCCTCTTTTGAACTCTTCTTCTCCTCTTTCTTAGGAGCCTTCTTCTTTTTCTCCTTTTCAATCTTCTCAAGCTCTGCTTTTAGATGCTGTTTTAACTCAGCCTCTTTAATCTCTAAAGCACTCTGGTTCTTCTTTGTAGCCTCTCCTGGATATACAACAATATCTGGGTCAACACCTTTATTTTGAATAGTTCTTCCACTTGGCAGATAGTATCTTGCAACTGTTAACTTAACAGCCTCTCCATTTCCAATTGGAACTACAATTTGAACACTACCCTTTCCAAAGGTCTTTTCTCCAACAATTACTGCTCTTCTATGGTCTTGAAGAGCCCCACTTACAATCTCACTTGCACTTGCACTTCCACCATTTACTAAGACAGTTATTGGAATATCTTTATAGGTTCCAGCTTTTGTAGCTCTATATACCAAGTTTTCTCTCTTATTTCTTCCCTTTTGACTAACCAAAATCCCCTTTTCAATAAAAAGGTCTAAAAGCCCAGTTGCTTGGCTCAAAAGCCCACCTGGGTCATTTCTTAAATCAAAGATAATCCCTTTTGCATCTGGATTTTCTTTTAGGATTTTTTTAACACTATCAACAACTTTTGCATCAAATGAGCTAATTTGAATATATAAAGCTTTCTCTTTTTTATCTTTATCTAAATATACATATTTATGTTTAACTGACTGAATCTTAATTATATCTCTTACAATTGTTACAACAATTGGCTTTGATTCACCTTTTCGAACTAATGTTAGAGTAATTTTAGTCTTTGGTTTTCCTCTCATAAGGCTAACAGCCTCATCAATTGTCATTCCAAGAGTTGATTTATCATTAATTTTTAAGATAATATCTCCAGCTTTAATTCCAGCCCTTGCTGCTGGGGTATCATCAATTGGAGCAATCACGGTTAGGGCTCCATTTTTCATCCCAACAACAATCCCAAGGCCACCAAACTCCCCTTTTGTCTGAATATTTAAATCTTTAAATGCCTTTGCATCCAAAAAGGCTGAGTGGGCATCAAGATTACTCAAAAGTCCCTTTAGAGCTTTATTTATAAGAGTTGTGGTATTTACCTCATCAACATACTGCTCTTCAATTAGGTTTAAGACTCTAGTAAACTTCAAATATGCCTCTAGTTTAGTAGTCTTTTTATTCTCTTTTGCCTCCAGAGAAAAGGGGGTAGTAACCAACAGCGCAGTAATACCAATAATAAATGAAGTTGCGATTATTCTCTTATTTTTATGAAACATATCGGTAGTTTCCTTAAGTCAAATTTAAAGTTTATTTTATTTAAAACTCACTTAAAAATAAATTAGTCTTCTATCCTTATTATTAAATGTTAGTAAATGCAACCTATATTGCAAATCTTAAACTGAAATTATGCTAAAGTTACATCAAAATTTTATAAGAGGAGAAAAAAGTATGAGTAATATCTTAGAGAAATTGACTCACCAAATGACTCAAACAATAGAATCAGCACTATCACTAGCACTACATAATAAAAATCCAGAGGTTGAGCCAATTCACTTAATTTGGGCACAGCTTACAAATAGTGGCTCAATCTTAAATCAAGTTTTAAATAAGATGGGGGTTGACAAAGCTGCAATTGAGCTTGATGTTGCATCTCAGGCAAAAAAACTTCCAACTGCTTCAAATGTGACAAAAGAGAGCATTAGATTATCTCAAAATCTAATTAGAAGCCTTCAAAAAGCAGAAGGTCAAATGGCTGCAAATGGAGATAAGTATCTCTCAGTTGATACTTGGATTATTGCAAATTTAGATGAGCCATTTATTAAAGAGACTCTTGGAAAATATGTTGATTTAATGGAGCTTAAAAAGACATTAGAGGCTCTTAGAGGAGGAAAGCCAATTGAGTCTCAAACAGATGATGAGAAGCTTGAAGCATTAGAAAAATATGGAGTAGATTTAACTAAAAAAGCAGCAAATGGAGAGCTAGACCCTGTAATTGGTAGAGATGAAGAGATTCAAAGAGTTATGCAAATTTTAATTAGAAAAACAAAAAATAACCCAATTCTACTTGGAGAGCCAGGGGTTGGAAAGACTGCAATTGTTGAGGGGTTAGCTCAAAGAATTGTAAATAAAGAGGTTCCATTATCGCTGCAAAATAAAAGAGTAATTGAGCTTGATATGGCAGCATTAATTGCTGGAGCAAAATATAGAGGAGAGTTTGAAGATAGACTTAAAGCAGTTGTTGAAGAGGTTAAAAAAGATGGTAATATAATTTTATTTATCGATGAGATTCACACAATTGTAGGAGCTGGAGCTAGTGAAGGTAGTATGGATGCTGCAAATATTCTAAAGCCAATGCTAGCTCGTGGGGAGCTTCATACAATTGGGGCAACAACTCTAAAAGAGTATAGAAAATATATTGAAAAAGATGCAGCGCTTCAAAGAAGATTTCAACCAGTAAAAGTTGAAGAGCCAAGCATTGATGAAGCACTTCAAATTCTAAGAGGTATTAAAGAGAGACTTGAAGCGCACCATAATGTTCAAATTTTAGATAGCGCACTAGTTGCAGCAGTTAAGCTATCTCATAGATATATTACAGATAGATACCTTCCAGATAAGGCAATTGACTTAATTGATGAAGCTGCAGCAGAGCTTAAGATGCAAATTGAGTCTGAGCCATTTGAACTTGCAAAAGTTAAAAGAGAGATTCAAAAGATTTTAGTTGAAATTGAAGCGCTAAAGATGGAGCTTACTCCTAAAAATGAAGAGAAAATCAAAGAGCTTGAGAAGAAGCTTGCAGATTTAGAAGAGAAGAAAAGAAAGCTTGAGGCGCAATTTCAAACAGAAAAAGAGATTTTTAACAAAATTGCAGAGATTAAGCAAAAAATTGAAGAGAAAAAAAGAGAAGCAGAGCTTGCAAAAAGAGAAGGTAGATTTGAAGAGGCAGCAAGAATTGAGTATGGTGAGATTCCACAACTGCAAAAAGAGCTTGAAGAGCTTAATAAAAAATGGGAAGAGATGCAAAAAGAGGGAACTCTTCTTAAAAATGCAGTTGATGAAGAGATTATTGCTAGCATTGTTAGCCGCTGGACAGGAATTCCAGTTAGTAAGATGCTTCAGAGTGAAAAAGAGAAAATCTTACATATTGAAGAGCATCTAAAACAAGAGGTTGTTGGACAAGATGAGGCAATTAAAGCAGTTGCACGCGCAATAAAAAGAAATAAAGCAGGACTTAGTGACCAAACAAGACCAATTGGAAGTTTCTTATTCCTAGGACCAACAGGAGTTGGTAAAACACAAACTGCAAAAGCATTAGCTAAGTTCTTATTTGATACTGAGCGTGCGTTAATTAGATTTGATATGACTGAATATATGGAAAAACATAGTGTATCTCGCCTAGTTGGTGCTGCTCCTGGATATGTTGGATCTGAAGAGGGAGGCCAATTAACTGAGGCAGTTAGACGCAAACCATATAGTGTAATTTTATTTGATGAGGTTGAAAAGGCTCATCCAGATGTATTTAATATTTTATTACAAGTGCTTGATGATGGAAGATTAACAGATAATAAAGGTGTTACAGTTGATTTTAAAAACACAATTATTATCTTAACAAGTAACATTGCAAGCGATAAGATTATGGAGTTTAGAGACCCAGAAGATAGAGAAAAAGCGGTTAAAGATGAATTACCAAAATATTTTAAACCAGAATTTATTAACCGCCTTGATGATATTGTAATCTTTAATCCGCTTGGAAAAGAGCAGATTAAAAAGATTGTTGATATTATGCTTAAAGGAATTAAGGCTAAACTTGAAGAGAAAGATATTGAGCTTGTATTAACAGATAAAGCTAAAGAGCTAATTGCAGATGCAGGATTTGACCCAGTATTTGGTGCAAGACCTCTAAAAAGAGCTCTTCAAGAGTTAGTTGAAGATAAACTAGCAGAGCTTATCTTAGAAGGTAAGTTAAATGAGGGTCAAAAAGTAATCTTTGATGCAAAAGATAAAGAGCTAGTTGTAGAGATTAAAGATAATCACTAATTCTCTCCTAGGGCTTTTGCCCTTTTTACACTTTTTTTATATATCTCTCCTTAACACTATCAAAAAAACTGATTAATTTTATGTCATACACTTATAAAAAATATCTTTTTTATGTTAAAATTTAGTTTTTAAACTAAAATATATTAAAGGAATGGAAATGAAAAAAAGAGTTGGAGTTTACACTCTTTTAATTGGCTCCTCTTTAGTTTGGGGTGAAAATCTAATCAAAAATGGTAGCTTTGAAGAGCTTGATATTATAAAAAAAAGAAGGCTCTATACTATTGCACATCTAAAAGATTGGGATAGTAATTCTGCAATGCGTCTTTGGCCAAATAGAAAGTTTGGCAAGGCAACAGATGGAGAGTATAAATTAGCTCTTGATACAAATAAAGGAGCAGTAGATTTTATCTCTCAAAAGGTTGAGACTCAAAAGAATGCTCTTTATCAAATCTGTCTTGATGCAAGAGGAAGACACAATAGAAGTTCAAATTTAAAAGTCTTAGTTGATGATAAAGAGCTTTTAAATATCCATCCAAGCAGAAGCTCATGGCATAACTATTGTGCTACATTTGTAGGAACTGGAACTGCTCAAACTATTACTCTAAGCGAGCTTGAAAATGAGAGTAATGGTAAGGGGCCAATTATTGATAATGTAGTATTAGAAAAGATTAAAGATTTAGTTGAAAATGAAAATAATACTACTGAACCAGCTGAGGATAACAATACATTAGCTGAAGATGAAAATCTAATTAAAAATGGTAGCTTTGAGAATTTTGAACCTCAAGTTGTTAGAAGATTATACACAATTGGAACGCTTGAGAATTGGGTTGATAAGAATGGAAATCCAGCTGTAATGAGACTTTGGCCTCCATATAAATTTGGAGAGACTCCTGATGGAAAATATAAACTGGCTCTTGATACAAGAAAAAGAGGTTTTGATGCAATCTCTCAAACTATAGTTACCCAGAGTGATAAGATTTATAAGCTCTGTATTGATGGAAGAGGTAGAAAAAATAGAAGCTCATATTTTAGTGTATTAATTGATGGAGAGCGCTTAA
>JAADEQ010000104.1 GCA_013153345.1 Campylobacterota bacterium
TTTAGAGCATCTTTTGATAGCTCAAGAAATTTTTTAATATTCTCTTCTTTTTCAATTATCTCAATAATTAAAGGCATAGTATTTGATAAAGAGACAAGCTCAAAGGTATGAAGCTCTTTATGTTTTCCAATTCCAGCAACTGCCTTATAGACAGTTGCCCCTTTTAGATTTAGCTTTGTAGCATTTTGCAAAAGATATTTCCAAAGCGGCATTGAATTAAATCTATCAATATTATCTAGGTATATCTTTAGATTTTTCATTCTTTATCTTCAAAAATAATTAAATCACACCTACTCTTTTTTACAATTGCTTTATTTTTTGGCACAAGCCCATCTCTATTTACAGAGCTAAGCTCAGCCTTTAGCCTCTCAATCTCAGCCTCCATCTCCTCCATCTGCTCTTTTAGCCTCAAAATAATATCAATTCCAGCAATATTAACTCCCAAATCTCTTGAGAGGCGCAAAATCATCTTCATTCTATCAATATCTCTTTGAGAATATAGCCTCATTCTCCCTTTTGTACGAGATGGCTTTATTAGCCCATCTCTCTCATACTGCCTTAGGGTTTGAGGGTGAATATTTAGCATTGAGGCAACAATACTAATTAGATATACTGGCTCATCATAACTATGCATCGCCATCTCCTTACTCTGGTAATTTTTGTAGACACTCTTTTAGCTCATCACTAAGCTCATCAACATTTGGCAACACAATATTTGCCACTAAATAAAGGTCCCCTCTTCCACCATCAGCTTTTGGAAAACCTTTTCCTTTAAGCCTAAATTTTTGTCCATTTTTTGTGTTTTTTGGAATCTTTAGAGTCACTTTCTTCTCTGGAGTCTCAACCTCAATTTTGCCTCCAAATAAAGCGGTCTTTAAAGGGATATCAATTGTCTTATATAAATCATCTCCTCTTCTCTCATACTCAGTTGATGGAGCAACATTAACCGTGATTAATAAATCTCCCCTTTGACCCTGAAAGCTCTTTCCTTTTCCTCTAACTCTTAGAGTCTTTCCAGTCTTTATTCCAGCTGGAATCTTAATATCAAAGCTCTCCCCATTATCCAAAGAGATATGGTGCTTTCCACCAAGAACAGAGGTAATAAATGGCACTGTTATTGAGGTTCTAACATCCAAATCTGGCGCACTTCTTCCAAATCCTCCAAATCCACTACTATAACCTCTACTACCAAAGCCACTACTAAAACCGCCAAATCCAGAAGAGCTGCCACCAAATCCAGAGCTCCCTCCAAAGCCACCACCAAATACTGCTCTTAAAATCTCTTCTAAATCAACTTCTGCTCCTTGAGAGCTTGCAAAATCATGGAAACTTTGACCTCCAAACATCTGGTCACCAAACTTATCATATTGAGCCTTCTTCTCTGGGTCACTCAAAACCTCATATGCGGCATTAATCTCTTTAAACTTCTCTTGCGCTTCTGGTGACTTATTGATATCTGGATGATATTTTCGTGCTAACTTTCGATACGCCTTTTTTATCTCTTCAGGAGTTGCATTTTCGCTCACTCCTAAAGTCTCATATAAACTTTTAGACATCTGGTCTCCTTAAAATAATATCCCAAAAATATATACTATATTTTTAATTAGCGAAATTATATCAAAAATATTTAGCCAATGTCAATCAAGTTTGATTAAAAAAAGGAGATTTTTTTAGATTTTAAGCTCCCCTAAAGGAGAGTTGAATTAATGAAGAAAGTGTCTAACTCCTGTAAAATACATCGCAATATTATGCTCATTTGCAGCCTCAATCACCTCATCATCCCTAATGCTTCCACCTGGCTCAATAATTGCTACAACTCCAGCCTTTGCAGCCTCATCAACTGAATCTCTAAATGGGAAAAATGCCTCACTTGCAAGCGAAGAGCCTTTAATATCAACTCCAACCTCTTTTGCCTTCTTTATAGCACACTTTGCAGCATCAACTCTGCTTGTCATTCCCATTCCAATTGCAACAAGGGCTGAATCTTTAACATATACCACACAATTGCTCTTTGTTAAGGCTGCAATCTTATAAGCAATCTCTAAATCTTTTAGCTGCGATTCTGAAGCCTTTTTCTTAGTTACCAATTTTGCCTCTTTAACTTCACTATCTTTTACTCTATCACTATCTTGATATACAAAGCCCCCATCAATATGTTTAAAATCACTCTCATCATTTGCAACCTTTAGCCTCTTATCTCCAAGCTTAAATAGCTTTAATCTTTTTTTCTTACTTAGCTCCTCAATTGCTTCATTACTAAAATTTGGAGCAACAATTACCTCTAAAAAAATCTCATTTAGCTTTTTTGCAAGCTCTAAATCCACTTCTGCATTAATTGCCACAACCCCTCCAAAAGCTGAAACTGGGTCTGCTTTTAGAGCCTCTTCATAAGCTTTGATTAAATTATCCCTAATTGCAAAGCCGCAAGGATTTCCATGCTTTACAATACAAACTGCATTCTCATCTCCAAAAGAGCTAGCAATCTTTACTGCGCTATTAATATCAGTTAAATTATTAAAGCTTGCTTCTCCTTTTATAGCTTTTAAATTTTTGCTAAAATAGTCATCAAACTCATATAAAGCCCCTCTTTGGTGAGGATTTTCTCCATATCTTGTATTAAAAACCTTCTTTCCAACAATAAACTGCTTCTCTCCAAAGCCCCCATTAAATCTCTTATTCATATAGTTTGCAATCATTGAATCATATGAAGCGGTATGCTCAAAGGCTTTAATCATCAAATCTCTTCTAAACTCAAAGTTATCTTTTTTATTTTTTATTGCATCTAAAACCTTAGAGTAATCATTTTTATCTGTAACAATCAATACATCTTGAAAATTTTTTGCAGCTGAGCGAACCATTGTAGGGCCGCCAATATCGATATTTTCAATTATCTCATCAAAATCATCTGTTCTTTGAGTTGTCTCTTTAAATGGATATAAATTAACACAAACCAAATCAATTCCGCTAATTTGCAACTCTTTAGCCTCTTCTTGATGCTTCTTATTATCCCTTTTATATAAGATTCCTCCATGAATATATGGATTTAGAGTCTTTACTCTTCCTTCAAAACACTCTGGAAATTTTGTTACTTTATCAATCTCAATCACATCAATTCCAGCCTCTTTTAGCTTCCTATAGGTCCCTCCTGTTGAGATTATCTCAAATCCAAGCTCTTTTAATCCTTTTGCAAATTCAACAATTCCTTCCTTATCACTAACACTAAGAAGTGCTCTCATTTAACCATCCTTGAAAAATAAAATTGTATAATTATACCTAAATTGATTTAAGGGGCATTTATGATAATAATTCCAGCGCGTCTTGCATCAACAAGGCTTCCAAGAAAGGTTTTAGAAGATATTAATGGAACTCCTATGGTAATAAAGACTGCTCTTGGGGTAAAAGATTTAGATGAGGTTGTAATTGCAACTGACTCAAGTGAAGTGGTTGATATAGCAAAAAGATATAATATCGCTTCAATTTTAACTTCAAGCAGCTGCAAATCTGGAACTGATAGAGTCTTTGAGGCTGCAGTTAAATTAAATCTAAAAGATGATGAGATAATTATTAATCTTCAAGCAGATGAGCCCTTTATTGAAAAAGAGGTTGTTAAAAAACTAATTAATCTAACCAAAAAATATGCTAAAGAGCCTGAAGTAATTGCTACAACTTGCTATAAGATAATTGATTCAAACAAAGCAGAAGACCCAAATATAGTAAAAGTTGTAACCTCTTTGCAAGATTTTGCCCTCTATTTTTCAAGAAGCAAAATCCCCTTCTCACGAGATAATAATCTAAACTCCTATAAAGCCCATTTAGGACTCTATGGCTTTACAACCAAAAAACTAAAAGAGTTTTGCAATATGAAAAGTGGAGTGCTTGAGGATATTGAAAAGCTTGAGCAGCTAAGAATTCTTGATAATAATAAAAAGATAGCCCTTGTTGAAGTTAGCTCAAACAGCTTTGGAATCGATACATATGAGGATTTACAAAAGGCAAGACTACTCTAACTCTAAACTCATCAATAACATCTCCTCCCCATCTAATACATCAAGCTCCACCCCACCACAATTTTTACACTCAAAAAAGATTTGATTTTGCTCATACCTATTTATATGGCCACACTCCTCACACTTTGCAACAATTGGTTGAATAATCATCTCAAACTCTGCATCTTCACAAATAGTCTTCTCTTTAAATGTATTAAAGGCAGTCTCTAGCAAATGAGGCTCAACTCCACTTAATACTCCAATCTTTACAACAATCTTTTTTACTTTAGTTGCATTATGCTTTTTGGCATTCTCTTCAATCACATCCAAAAGGCTTTGAACAATGCTATATTCATGCATAATCTCACCCCCTTCTACTATTAATTATATCATACAATTTTATTTTTACACAAATAAGATAAATTTTTTATGCTATAATTGATAAAAAAGGAGAAAAGATGATTAAGGATTTAATCTATTTAGGAGTTGGCGGAGCTTTGCTTGCAAAAGAGAAGATTGAAGAGGAGTTAAATAGTCTGGTTCAAAAGGGCAAAATCTCAAAAGATGATGCTAAAAAGATTTTAGAAGAGGCTAAAAGTAAAGCTTATGAAGAGGAGCAAAAGATAAAACAAAAAGTTAAAGAGGCTCTAAAAGAGGTGATTGAAGAATTAAATTTAGCAACAAAAGATGATATTAAAGAGTTAAAAGAGATTTGTAAAAAAGATAAAGCCTAGTGTATAGATTCTACTCTTTTAAAAGAGTCTATAAGATTTTTACCCTTATTTTAACCTTCTTTTTGTTAATTAAAAAAAAAGAGTCTCTTCTATTTTTTAGACCTCTAAAGCCAAAGCAGTTAAGGCTATATATAAATGAGCTTGGAGCAAGTTTTATAAAGCTTGCCCAAGTGCTTGCAACAAGGGCTGACTTTTTTGATAAAGAGTATTTAGAGGAGCTAAAGACTCTTCACGATGAACTTCCTCCAATGAGCTATAAAGAGTTTAATATTATATTTAGTAGAAGTATCAATCCTAATATTTTTAAATCTTTTGATAAAGAGCCAATTGCAAGCGCTTCCATTGGACAGGTTCATATTGGATATTTAAAGAGTGGAGAAAAGGTTGCAGTCAAGCTAAAAAGATATAATATAAAAAAGCAAGTAGTTAGCGATATTAAGATATTAAGATTTTTTAATAGACTCTTTAGGCCCCTATTTTCTCACTATACAAAAAACTCAATTGAGGCTGTTATTGAAGAGTTTGCAGATATGATTTTGCAAGAAGTAAGCTTTAAGAAAGAGGTTGAAAACCTTGAGAAGTTCTCTAAAAAATATGCAAATAGTGGAGTTTTATTCCCAAAAGCCTATAAAGAGTATTGCAATGATGAGGTAATTATAATGAGCTTTAT
>JAADEQ010000030.1 GCA_013153345.1 Campylobacterota bacterium
AATATTTAAAGAGAGAAAAAAGATAGAACAATTTTACTTTTTTCCCTCTTTATTCTCTTGTGTTGTAACTAATCTTAAAACCAAAAGATCACAACACTCCTCTTTTGTAATAAGCCCTTTTAAATATGCATAAATTATGCTCATAATACTCTTATCCATTGCTCTTTCATCCCCCATTCTTTTTTATATTATATATTTTCTCTATTTTTAAATCAAAAAATATTTTATTTTCTTTCAAAACTCTTTTATTAGATAACTTCTAGTTAAATAAAATATAACAAAAGAGTATAAATCCTCTAATCATATCATATAAAAATTAATTTTACCGCTAAAAATGGAGTTAAAATTATAGCCAAAATGGAGAAAATATTGATTTTATCACCCATATGAGGCTAATTTTTAACCTCATATTTTTCTCTACCCATTTGATACAAATCGTTACCATAAGTATCATTAATAACAGTTACTGGAAAATCTTCAACTTCAAGCTCTCTAATAGCCTCAGGCCCAAGCTCAGGATAGGCAATTACTTTTGCAGATTTTATCTTTTTACCAAGCAAAGCTCCAGCGCCTCCTGTTGCTCCAAAATATACACCTCCATACTCTTTGCACGCTTCAATTACTTCCTTGCTTCTTTTTCCTTTTCCAATCATTCCACGAAGCCCATGCTTTAGAAGAGTTGGAGAGTAACTATCCATTCTATAGCTTGTTGTTGGCCCAGCACTTCCAATTGGCTCGCCCGGTTTTGGAGGAGTTGGTCCAACAAAATAGATAACGCTTCCCTCAAGCTCAAAAGGAAGCTTTTCATTTTTTTCAATTAAATCAACTAAGCGCTTATGAGCAGCATCTCTAGCAGTATAGATAGTTCCAGTCAAATATACAACATCTCCTGCTTTTAGCTTTTTTACATCCTCAAGTGATAGCGGAGTCTTTAGGTGATATGTTGCCATAATAAATCCTTAAATTGTTATATGAGAGTGTCTTGAGCTGTGACACTGAATATTAACACTAACTGGAAGCGAAGCAATATGGCAAGGATTTTTTTCAATATGAACTGCCAAAGCTGTTTTTGTTCCTCCCATTCCCATTGCTCCAATTCCAAGTTTATTTACCTCTTGCAAAATTATTTGCTCTAGCTCATCAAGCTCTGGGTCTGGATTTCTTGTTCCAACATCACGAAACAAGGCATGTTTTGAGCTAATTGCAGCTTTTTCAAATGTTCCACCAATTCCAACTCCAATTGTAATTGGAGGGCAAGGGTTTCCGCCTGCATCGCTAACTACCTCTTTTACAAAATCAATTATACCTTGCTTTCCGGCAGCTGGCGGCAATACTTTAGCGCGGCTTACATTCTCGCTTCCTCCACCTTTTGCGGCATATTCAATCTCTATTTTATCTCCTGGCACTAAATCAAAATGAATAACTGCTGGAAGGTTATAGCCAACTTTATCTTTTAAATTTTCGCGCGTAAAGCAATCACAAGTTGAAGCTCTAAGATATCCTTCTTTATATCCAAGTTCAGTCCCTTCATTTATTGCATCTTTTAAACTACCTCCAACTACCTTAACATCCTCTCCAACCTTAACAAAAAATACAGCAAGCCCTGTATCTTGGCAGAGTGGACGCTCCTCTTCTTTTGCAATTTTAGCATTCTCTAAAAGCTGTCTAATAACCTCTTTTGCAACCTCACTCTTTTCCTCTTCAAGCGCCTTTTCAAGCGCCTTAATTGTATCTTCAGGTAAATTGGTAGCAGTTGTAATTATTAAATTTTTTATTGCATTTACAATATCGCTATAAGCTACTTCTCTCATCTTTTAGCCTTTAATATCATCAAAAAACTTCTTCTCTTTTAACACATCAATCATTCTTTTGACCGAATCTACACTATATGCAAACTGCTCTCTTTGAGTATCATCCAAATTAACTTCAAAAATCTTCTCAACTCCACCTGCTCCAAGAGCCAAAGGAACTCCAGATACTACATCTTTATATCCATACTCTCCATCTAAATATACTGCACATGGATGGATTTGTTTTGTATCTCTTAAAATCGCTTCAACCATAATTGCAGTTGATTTTGCAGGAGCATAATATGCGCTTCCAGTTTTTAAATATCCAACAATCTCAGCTCCACCATTTTTGGTTCTCTCAACAATCTCTTCAATATCTTTTGGATCTAAAATCTCAGTTAATGGAACTCCAGCAACTGTAGAGAACTTTGGAAGCGGAACCATACTATCTCCATGTCCTCCCATAACAGAAGCTCTAATTTGTCCAGCACCATATCCAATCTTTTCATAGATAAAATGCGCCATTCTTGCGCTATCTAAAATTCCTGCCATTCCAATAACTCTTTCTCTTGGAAAGCCTGAAACTTTAAGCGCAACATAAGTCATTACATCAAGTGGGTTTGATACCATAATAATAATTGAATCTGGAGCATGGTTTTTAATATCAGTTACAACCTCTTTTGTAATTTCTGCATTTACCATCAATAAATCATCTCTACTCATTCCCGGTTTTCTTGGACTTCCTGCAGTAACAACCACAATATCACTTCCTGCAATATCTTCAGCCTTTTCTGCAACCTTTACAACTGTATGTTGTCTTGCAGCATTTGCTGCTTGGCTCATATCAAGCGCTTTTCCTTTTGAGATATCTGGGTTTCTATCTCTTAACCAAACCTCATGGCAAGTTCCAGTCATTGCCAAAGAGTATGCAACAGTTGCCCCCACATTTCCAGCACCAATAATTGTTACTTTTTTTCCTCTTTTATTAGTCTTTTGCTCTTTTGCTTTCATTCACACTCCTTTAATTAAAAAGCCCTAAGCCTACAAAACACAACTAAAAACTCTTAAAAGTTTTTAATTTTGCTTTGTGTGTTTTTTAGGGCTTAGGGCTTAATATAATTTTAAGATAAAAACCCCAAAAGGGGGTTTAATTTTTTTTAAATTGAGTCAATAATTTTATTGAAAGTTTCGCTTGGTCTCATTGCAGCTTCAGCTTTTTTATCATCTGGATGGAAATATCCTCCAATATCTTGAGGCTTACCTTCAATTGATAAAAGCTCGCTTACAATCTTTTCTTCATTCTCATTTAGAGCTTTTGAAATTGGTGCAAAAGTCTCAGCAAGCTCTTTATCATCACTATTTGCAAGAGCCTCTGCCCAATATTTTGCTAAGTAGTAATGACTTACTTTATTATCTGGCTCACAACACTTTCTGCTTGGAGCTTTATCATTTTCTAAATACCCCTCATTTGCCTTATCAAGAGCCTTAGTCATTGCCTCAATTTTTGCATCTTTGTTTTTATACGCCTCCATTCTAAGTGATTCTGCAAGCGCTAAGAACTCTCCAAGGCTATCCCATCTTAAGTGTCCCTCTTTTAAGAACTGCTCAACATGCTTTGGTGCACTTCCTCCAGCTCCAGTCTCAAACAGACCACCACCAGCAAGCAATGGAACAATTGAAAGCATCTTAGCAGATGTTCCAAGCTCTAAAATTGGATACATATCTGTTAGGTGGTCTCTTAAAACATTTCCTGTTACTGCAATTGTATCAAGACCTTTTCTAATTCTCTCATTTGTAAATCTTGTTGCATCTTTAACATTCATAAAGTGAATCTCAAGACCTTCAGTATCATGATCTTTTAGATACTCTTTTACAATTTTAATTAAGTTCGCATCATGAGCTCTATTCTCATCTAGCCAAAATACTGCTGGAATTCCTTCAATTCTAGCTCTTTCAACTGCAAGGCGAACCCAATCTTTAATTGCAATATCTTTTGTTCTAACAAGTCTCCAGATATCACCCTTTTTAACATTATGGCTCATTAAAACATTGCCATCTTCATCTTTAACCTCAACTACACCATCTTCACTAATTTCAAATGTTGTTGGATGGCTTCCATACTCTTCAGCCTTTTTAGCCATAAGTCCAACATTTTGCATTGTTCCCATTGTAGCAACATCAAACTGCCCATTTCTTTTTATATCTTCAAGCATCTCTTCATGAAAATATGCATAAGTTGAGTCTGGAATTACAGCTAAAGTCTCTCTTGCTTCTCCATTTTTATCCCACTGCTTTCCACCCTCTCTAATAACTACTGGCATTGAAGCATCAATAATTACAAGGTTTGAAGCATGCAAGTTTGTAATTAAATTATCGCTATCAGTCATTGCAATATCTGGCTTTTTATTTAAGATTGCATCTTTAATTGCCGCTTCAATCTCCTCTTTTTTATCGCTCTTTTTAAGCTTTTCAAGTAGGTCACCTAAACCTAAGTTTGGATTTACACCAATCTTTTCAAACTCATCTTTATACTTTTCAAAAATATCTTTAAAGAAAATCTCAACAGCATGTCCAAACATAATTGGGTCACTAATCTTCATCATTGTAGCTTTTAGGTGAAGTGACCAGATTAAATCCTTCTCAGCTGCCTCTTTAATTGTCTCTTCATAAAATTTTCTAAGTTTCTCTACATCCATAAATGTAGCATCAAGAACCTCTTTTTCTTCTACATCAACCTCTTTTAGAAGCTTTCCATTTAGCTCAATTCTAATCTTTTGATTTTTAGGAGATACAACAGATTGCTCATTTGCATAAAAATCTCCATCTCCACCCATATGCGCAACTCTTGCTTGGCAGTTTGGAGATACTGGTTTTAGTTTATGAGGATGTTTTTTTGCATACTCTTTAACAACTCTTGCAGCGCGTCTATCTGAGTTTCCTTCTCTAAGAACCGGGTTAACTGCACTTCCTAAGCAAGTATCATATTTTGCTTTAATCTCTTTTTCTTCATCAGTTTGTGGATTTTCTGGATAATCAGGAATATCATATCCTTGGCTTTGAAGCTCTGCAATACAATCTTTTAGCTGAGTAACACTTGCAGAGATGTTTGGAAGCTTAATAATATTTGCTTCTGGCTTTAATACAAGCTCTCCAAGCTTTGCAAGCTCATCTTCTTGCTTACCCATTGCAGCAAGAACTCTTCCTGCAAGTGAGATATCACTTTGCTCAATATCAACTCCAGCATGCTTTATGAAATTTTTTACAATTGGATATAGTGAATAAGTTGCTAAAGCTGGCGCTTCATCAATCTTACTCCAAATAATCTTAGGTTTAGACATACTTACTCCTATTTTTAAATTTATATAAAAAAGTTTATCTGCTTTTAGTTAAAGCAGTGTTGTAAGATATATAATTTTTTCTCTCTATTTAGCAAAATGTTTCTAATTAACACATATTTTTAATGATATAGACTATTAAATTTTAGAAAAAGATGCAAAAAGCTTTAATATAAAGCAAAGTGA
>JAADEQ010000084.1 GCA_013153345.1 Campylobacterota bacterium
AAAATGTTGGAATGTATAGACTTCAGCAAGTTGGAAAAGATAAACTAACAATGCATTGGCAAATCCATAAGGATGGAAATGATTTCTTTAGAGAGTATAAAGAGGCAAATAAGAAGATGCCAGTCTCTATTGCAATTGGTGGAGACCCTCTTTATATATGGTGTGCTCAAGCTCCAATGCCTCATGGAATGTTTGAAATCTTGCTATATGGCCTTATTAGAGAGAAAAATGCTAAATTGGTAAAATCTATCACAAATGATATATATGTGCCTGAAGATGTCGATTTTGTAATTGAAGGATATGTAGACCCAAACGATTTTGCAAAAGAGGGGCCGTTTGGAGACCACACTGGATACTATACATTAGTAGAAGAGTTTCCAGTAATGGAAGTTACAGCAATAACTAGCAAAAAAAATCCTGTTTTTGCAGCAACTGTTGTTGGAAAACCGCCACTTGAAGATAAATATTTTGGATGGGCAACAGAGAGAATCTTTCTACCTCTTCTAAAACCTCTAGCTCCAGACTTAATAGATTATAATATGCCAGAAAATGGAGTTTTCCACAATTTAATCCTAGCTAAAATGAAAAAGAAATATCCAGGCCACGCAAAGCAGTTTATGCATGCATTTTGGGGGGTTGGACAGATGAGTTTTGTAAAGCACGCTATCTTTGTAAAAGAGGATGCCCCTCCACTAGAAGATTATGAGGAGCTAACTAAATATATTTTAAATAGAATCCATAAAAAAAATATATTTATTAGTGAAGGGATTGTTGACCATCTAGACCACTCTAGTCCAAAACAATTTGTTGGAGGAAAGCTTGGAATTGATGCAACTGGAGAGGAGGTAAAAAGAGAGATAGAGGTAGTAGAAGATAAAAAGCTTCTTGAGATGATGCAAACAATCTCTCCAGAAGTTAAAGCCCTAAAACAATACTTTACCAATACCTCAAACCCTATTACCATTATAGCAGTAAATAAAAAGCGCAATCAACTAAAACTTATAAGAGACCTCTTTATACTCGCACGCCATATTGCTATTTTAGTAGTAGTAGATAGCTTTAATAATGATTTAGAAAATCCATATATGCTGCTTTGGAGAGTTGTAAATAATATAGATGCTAAAAGAGATATTATCCTTGAGCCATTTATTGGAATTGATGCTACAAATAAAAATCTACTTGATGGATTTGCTAGAGAGTGGCCAAATGATGTATTTTGCACAAAAGAGACCCTCGCAAAGCTCCATAAACTAAAACTTATAGATATTGATGATGAGTTTATTCAAAAATTTGGGCTACTAGAGTATAATCTATATGAGTAGCTTAGCTCTTTATCCCAAGCTCTTTCGCCAAATACTCTCCTGTAAATGAGCCAGTTTTTTTGTATCTGCTTGCAAGCTCCATTGGAGTTCCGCTATCAATAATTTTTCCACCCTTGCTTCCTCCCTCTGGGCCCATATCTAAGATAAAATCAGCATTTTTTATCATATCTAAATTATGCTCAATTACAATTACACTATTTCCAAGCTCAACTAAATGGTGCAATACCCCAACAAGTCTATCAACATCTGCAAAATGAAGTCCTGTTGTTGGCTCATCTAAGATATATAGAGTCTTTCCGGTATCTTTTCTGCTAAGCTCTTTTGCAAGCTTTATTCGTTGAGCCTCTCCACCACTTAGAGTTGTTGCATTTTGCCCAAGAGTGATATAATCAAGTCCAACATCTTTTAGAGTCTTTAACTTATTTGCAATCGCAGGGATATTTTTAAAAAACTCAAGCGCCTCAACCACACTCATATCAAGCACTTGAGCAATATTTTTGCCCTTATACTCCACTTCAAGTGTTTGCTCATTATATCTTTTCCCCTTACAAGCATCGCAAGTTACCAAGACATCTGGCAAAAAGTGCATCTCAATCTTTAACTGCCCCTCACCTTGGCACTTCTCACACCTACCACCTTTAACATTAAAACTAAACCTTCCAACCTTATAGCCTCTAAGTTTTGCCTCTTTTGTATTTGCAAATAGCTTTCTAATCTCATCCATAACCCCAGTATAAGTTGCTGGATTGCTTCTTGGAGTCCTTCCAATTGGGCTTTGGTCAAGATAAATTACCTTATCAAGATGCTCTAAGCCATTAATCTCAACCCCCTCAACCCTATTTACCTTTCTTGCATGGTTTAAAATCTCTTTTGCAACCGGAAGAAGAGTTTGTAAAATTAAAGAGCTCTTTCCACTACCACTAACTCCTGTAACGCAGACAAATTGAGATAGAGGAATTTTGGCATTTAGATTTTTTATATTGTTTATATTTACATTTTTAATCTCAAGCCACTTATTATCTTCTCTTTTAACGGGAGGATATTTTATCTCTTTTCTTCCAAATAGATAATCACTAGTTAGAGTTTTTGCTCTTTTTAGCTGCTTTAATGAACCGCTAAATACAACCTCTCCTCCATATTTTCCCGCTCCTGGCCCAATATCTACAATATAATCTGCATTTAAAATAGTCTCTTTATCATGCTCAACTACAATTACGCTATTTCCCTTATCTCTTAGATTTTGAAGCGTTCTAATTAGCTTCATTGTATCTCTCTCATGAAGCCCAATACTTGGCTCATCTAAAACATACATAACTCCAGTAAGCCCGCTTCCAATTTGGCTTGCAATCCTAATTCGTTGCGCCTCTCCTCCACTAATTGTTCTTGCATCTCTACCTAACGTCAAATACCCAAGCCCAACATCAACAAGAAAAAATAGCCTCTCTCTTATCTCTTTTAAAATAGGCTCGGCAATTAGCTTTTGTTGAGAGGTTAAATGGCTAAAATTATCCTCATTTGCAAAATAGCTATAAGCCTCTTCAATTGGCATATCGATAATATCTGCTATATTTTTATCATTAATCTTTACTGCTAAACTTCTTGGTCTAAGTCTATACCCTTCACACTCATCACAAGTTGTCTCACTCATATAATCAGTTAGCTCTTTATTCTCTTTGCTCATATCATAAGCTATCTTTATAACTCCTGGCCATGGGCGCTTTAGTTTGTGTCTCTTCCACTCAAACTCAACTTCAAATGGAGTTCCATACAAAATGGCTTTTTTTTGATGCTCTTCTAAATCTTTATATGGAGTGTTTATATCAATATCATTTTGCAAACAAAAGGCTTTTAAAAACTCAAAATAGTAACTCTTATTAAATCCATAAAGAATCTTAATTGCCCCTTTAGCTATTGGAAGCTCAGAATCAATTATCTTTTTAATATCAATCTTATATCTAATTCCAAGCCCATCACAAGCAGGACACGCCCCTTTTGGAGAGTTAAAAGAAAAGCTAACTGGCTCAAGCGGCTCAAAACTCTCCTTACAATCAAAACATGCAAGATGCTCTGAGTAGTGAAAATCTTTTCTATCCAACCCAACCTCTTCATAATTAACTACCTCAATCTCAACCTCACCATAGCTTAGATTTAGCGCCTTTTCAATATCTGAAGCAATTCGCTCTTTTGACTCATCTTTAATTACAACCCTATCAACAACTGCTTTAATGGTGTGCTTTTTTGTTTTGCTAAGCTCAATCTCATCATCAAGCCTAACCATTACCCCATCAATCATTGCTCTAACAAACCCTTTATGGCGAAGAGACTCAATTAAGTTTGCAAACGTTCCTTTTTTCTCTTTTACTAAAGGAGCTAAGATAATTAATTTTGAGCCCTTTGGTAGCCTCATAACCTCAGTTATAATATCGCTTGCACTCATTGAAGAGATTGGCTTTCCACACTTATGGCAGTGCTGTCTTCCAACCCTTGCAAACAAAAGCCTTAAATAATCATATATCTCCGTTATTGTTCCAACCGTTGAGCGCGGATTTTTTGAGGTTGTCTTTTGGTCAATTGCAATTGCTGGAGTTAGCCCTTCAATCTTATCAACTTCAGGCTTTCCAACTCTTCCAAGAAACTGCCTTGCATAGCTGGAAAGCGATTCAATATATCTTCTTTGCCCCTCTGCATAAAGTGTATTAAAAGCTAAAGTTGATTTTCCACTTCCACTAATTCCAGTTATGACAACTAGTTTATTTTTTGGAATCTTTAGGGAGATATTTTTTAAATTATTCTCTCTTGCTCCATAAACTTCAATATAATCTTTCATTCTTTTTATCCTATAAATATTTTTTTAATAAGTAAAGCTAAAATTATTAAATATAATACAATTAATGAGTGTTTGTGGTGAGTATCTTTTATTATATCTTTTAATTTTATTCCAATTACAACCCCAACAAGAGAAGCAATAGCCACACTTAAAGCTAAAGTAAAATCTAAATTTAAATTTTCAAATGTACCACTAAATATCTTATAAAATAGCCCAGAGATTGATGAAAATACAACAAAAAATAGCCCAGCAACCGCTGCCTCTTTTGTTGAGAAGTGCAAAAAGCCAACTAATATTGGAGTTAGCATAATTGAGCCTCCAACCCCAAGCATTATAGCAATAATTCCTATAAAAAAGCCTATAAAAAATAGCGTTAATTTTGAAAAACTCTTTTTGCCTTGGCCTTGAGGCGGCTTTTTTGAAGTAATTACACGAATTAAAGCAAAAGTAACAAGAAAAAGAAGTAGATACTCTAAAACTCTCTCTGGTAAAATATCGGTAAATTGAGCTCCAATAACTCCACCAAGAACTCCTCCAACTCCAACCCAAATGCCTTCATTTACTTGAAGTTTTCCCTTTTTATAATTTAAATAAGAGCCAAGAATTGAGCTAAATACCATCTGAACAACTGAAATTGCAATTGCTGATTTTATATCAATTCCAAGCGCTAAAAGAGTTGGCACTAAAATCATCCCTCCACCAACTCCAAAAAAGCCCGAAATTGCTCCAACAACTAAACCTACAACTACTAAAGCTACTACCATAAATTACCTCATTGAAAAATTAGCCAAATATTATAACACTTTTATGGTAAAATATAATAAAAAGGAATTTGTGGTGAAGAAAGATGAGATAATTTTATTTTTAAAAGAGATAAAGCCTGAATTTGAAAAAAGGGGAATTACTCAAATTGCTCTTTTTGGAAGCTTTGCCAAAGATGAGGTAAATATCTATAGCGATATTGATATTGCCATTAAAAAAGATAGAAAAAAGGTAACCACTCCAAGTGTATATGAATATTTTAATATAATAAATGATTTAAAAAGAGTAGTTAAAAAAAGATTTAAAAGAAGAGTTGATATTTTAGATTTAGATA
>JAADEQ010000065.1 GCA_013153345.1 Campylobacterota bacterium
TAGTAATAAAAATGGAATTCAAGATGAAGGTGAAGTTGGAGTTGCAAATGTAAAAGTGACTTTAAATGAGACAAATGCAACAACTATAACTGATAGTAGTGGTAGATATGAGTTTTGCGGCCTAAATGAAGGGAATTACTCAATTACAATTGAGACTCCAGAGGGGTATATGATTACATTAAAAAATCAAGGTGGTGATGATAGTATAGATAGTGATTTAAATAGTGATGGAAGTAGTGATAAAGTTACTATTAAAGGGGATAATAACTATACTTTAGATGGAGGAGTATATAAAACTACTGCTATTTTGGGAGATAGAGTTTGGCTAGATATTAATGGTAATGGTATTCAAGATGATAATGAGAGTGGAGTTAGTGGAGTGGTGGTATATCTTTTAGATGCTAATGGAAGTAGAGTAAAAGATAGTAGTGGAAAAGATATAAGTAGTATTAGTGATGAAAATGGAGAGTATAGGTTTGAGGTTGAGCCTGGAGAGTATATGGTAGAGGTGGATAGTGACTCTATTGGAGTTGGATATAAATTGACTATTAAGGATGCATTAAATAATAGTGTAGATGATAAAGATAGTGATATTGACCCTCAAACCTATAGAAGTGATATTGTAAAGTTAGAAGCAGCAACTGAGTATAGAGATTTAGATATAGGATTGGTGAGAATAGAAGGAGAGATTGATATTGAGAAGCTTACCAATGGAGCTGATGCAGATAGAGCTGATGGTTCAGATGTTCCTTTAGTATTGGTTGGTCAAGAGGTTGAGTGGAGATATATTATTACAAATAGAAGTAGTGAGAGCTTAGTAGATATTAGAGTAGAAGATGATAAAGAGGGGGTAATTAGTTGTCCAAAGGTTGAGTTAGCTCCTAATGAGAGTATGGAGTGTATTAAAAAAGGAGTTGCTAAAGAGGGAGATTATGAAAATAGAGCTATAGTTAGTGCAAAAGGAAAAGAGAGTGGAAGTGAAGTTAGTGATGAAGATTTGAGTCACTATAGGGGTGTTAATGGAGTTAGTATAGGAGATTTTGTTTGGGAGGATATTAATAGAAACGGCGTGCAAGATGAAAAAGAGGTTGGAATTGGTGGAGTTGAGGTTATTTTATTTATGAAAAAAGATGATGAGTGGGTAGAGGCTGTAGATATTGATGGAAATAGGGTAGAAAAAGTTACTACCACTAGTGATGGTAAATATATATTTGAGAATCTAAAGCCAAATGAGACCTATAAGATAAAGTTTGAGATAGGAGATGAGTTTTATCCAACCCTTAAAGATGTAGCAGATGATGCAGTTGATAGTGATGTGGATGAGAATAAGGAGATAGTAGTAGAGGTTAATACTACTAATTTAAATTTGGATGGAGGATTTTATAGAAAAGGAGAGATTGGAGATTATATTTGGGAGGATAGAAATGCAAATGGAATTCAAGATGAAGAGGAAGCTGGAATTGGTGGAGTTGAGGTTATATTATTGAATGAAAATGGAGAGGAGTTGCAAAGGGTTTTAACTAATGAAGAGGGACTATATTTATTTAAAGGGTTAGAGCCAGCTACTTATCAAGTTAAGATTATAACTCCAGAGGGGTATTTTGTTACTAGAGAGAATGTTGGAGATGATGAGAGAGATTCAGATTTAGAGGAGTTTTTGGCTCAAGGTGAAGTGAAGATGCCAAAAGAGTTAATAGAGTCAAATGAGAGTAATAGAAGCTTAGATGGAGGGATGTTTAAGCCAGTATGTCTGGGAGATTATGTATGGTTGGATGAGAATGGAAATGGTATTCAAGATGAGGGAGAGAAGCCTCTTGAAGGAGTGAGCGTTAAGCTAATTCCACTAGAGGATGAGTTTGGAAATATTAATACAATTGATGTTTATAAGCAGCCAATTGTTGATAAAATAATTGCTACTGATAGTAATGGTCACTATGAGTTTTGTGGTCTAATTCCTGGTAGGTATAAGGTTGCTTTTAAGACAGATGAGCCTTATTTGAGTACTAAAGCAGTTGATAGTTCAGATGAGATAGATAGTGATATTGAGCCATTTAAGAATGCTAGTGAGGAGTGGGTTGAGAGTGAGCCAATTGACTTATCTCTCTCTAATAAACCGGTATTGGATGCAGGATTTATTGAGAGCTTATGTGTGGGGGATTTTGTCTGGTACGAAGAGGAGGTTAATGGAAGATATGATGAGGGTGAGCCTGGAGTAATTGGAATAGAGGTAAGATTATTAACATTAGATAATCAAATAGCAAAGGATATCTTTGGGAATGATATTTTGCCAGTAAAAACAAATAGTAATGGTGAGTATAGCTTTTGTAATCTAAAGCCTGGAGGAGATTATAAAATTAAATTTATCTTGCCAGATACTTATCATCCAACTATTCAAAATGGAGTTGCTGATGATGAGATAGATAGTGATGCTAATAGTGAAGGGGAGATTATAGTAAATAATTTACAAAGAGTTGAGGATTCTAAATATCAAGGGATTAAGGATGGAAAGCCAGGTAACTATACTTTAGATGTGGGGATATATTGTGATTGTGAGGATTATGAGATAAATCCTACCAAATCTAGTGCATCTTTTAATCTCATCTCTTCGCTCTTTTTCTTGCTATTACTTCTATCTCTATTTAGAAGAGTTTAGAGCTCTTCTTCTCTTTTTTATAATAAAAAATAGCTATAATAAGAGAGCTTTTTTCAAGTTTTTATGAATTATTTTGAATGAAATTATAAGAAAAATTGTAGCTAAAATGCACAAAAAGTAAATATTGCCCGTTTTATGGGGATATATTAATCGGCCCTTTTTTATTTTTTGTGCTATAATTTTATTAAGGAAAAATTTTTAAAGGATAATAAAAAATGAACTCTAAACACTTTCTTATTCTCTCAATGTTTTGTTTGGCATTGAATGCTAAAACATTCTTGGAGTTTGGGGATATTTGTGAGGGTAAGTGTAAGAATGACCCAAAAGAGGTGGAGTTAGTTCAAAAAATTTTAAATATAGGTAGCGATAAGAAGATAAAAATTACTAAAAAGTATGATAAGGCTACCAAAGAGGCGATTATAGCTTTTCAAAAAGAGCATAATATTCCAGCAACTGGATATGTTGGAGAGCTTACAAAGGTAGCTTTGGAGACAAAATTTAAATATTACAAATCGATGGCAGAAGATAAAGTTGCCAAGATGGGAACTCCTAAATTTTTAACTCAATCTTTTAAGCCTATTAGAGCTAAAGAGTCCACCTCAAAAGAGAAGACAACTAAAGTTTCGAAAAAAGAGAAGATTGATAGTAGAAAGTTTGATTTTGTAGATAAGAAGTTGGCTGTTAAAGAGAAAGTAGCAGCTGCTCAGCCTCTTAAGTTGAGTAAAAAAGAGATAGAAAAGATTAAAAAAAGAGAGTTAAGAAGATTAAATAAAAAGATTGCTGCTAAGCGCTTAAAGCTAAAGAGAAAAAAGAGTAAAGATTATGAGATAGCCTCTGTTACACCTCTAAAGAGCAAGATGGAAAGAAGAAGAGGTAAATCTAGTAGCTTTGAGGAGTTTAAAAAGTATACTGATTTAAAAAAGAGCTATAAGGTCTTTAAAGATTATAAGCTTCTTAGAAAGGCAAATGGAAAAAATACCATTGTAAAGATTAATGTAAGAAATCAGCGTGTAAATTTGATTGTTGATGGAAAGGTTGCTCTTAGCTCACCTTGTACCACAGGGGCTAAAAGAAAGTTTGAGCCAAATACAAAAATATATAGAGATAAGAGAACACCACTTGGAACCTTTAGAGTATTAGAGAAGATTGCTGATAAGAGGTCAACTATTTTTGGAGAGATTATTGTTGATGGGAAGGTTGTCTATAGAGGGGATAGAAGAAAATATAAAGGGCCTCCGGGCAAATTTGTGGGGCACCCTTTAACTAACTGGGTAAGATTAACTTCAGGTGGAATAGGGCTTCATGCAAGTAAATATGTAAAGAGATATCCAGCAAGTAATGGGTGTATTAGATTGCCATATGATGTATCTAAAATTATATTTGCAAAGGTCTCTAAGGGAACCAAAGTTATGGTTGTAAATGAGAAGGAGTAGAGCTTTTAAATCTTTTTAGGATTAAGAGTCTCTTAATCCTTTACCTCTTTATGCTACAATTCACAAAAAATACTCATCAACTAGATATTATATGTTAAAAAAAGGAGAGTAGTAGATGTGGGAGAAGTTTAAGACCTATTTTTTAATGGTAGCATTGACTCTATTTTTTATCTTTGTTGGGAATTTAATTGCTGGAAAAGTTGGAATGATAATAGCTTTTATTATTGCAATTGCGATGAACTTTTATGCATATTACTATAGCGATAAGCAAGTTTTAGAGCACTATCATGCAATTCCGGTTACTCCTCAAGATGCGCCAGAGCTTTATGAGATAGTTGCAAATTTGGCAAAAAAGGCAAATATTCCAGTGCCAAAAATCTATATAATTCCAGATTCTGTTCCAAATGCATTTGCTACTGGAAGAGATTATAACCATGCAGTTGTTGCAGTAACTGAGGGGATTTTGGATTTGCTTGATAAAGAGGAGCTAGAAGCAGTAATTGCTCATGAGCTATCGCATATAAAACATTATGATATGCTAATTGGAACAATTGCAGCAACAATTGCTGGAGCAATCTCAATTCTTTCAAACTTTGGAATGATGTTTGGAGGAGGAGAAAGAGAGAATAGAAACTTTATAGTTGATTTGATTTTAATGTTTTTAGCACCACTTGCTGCAACAATTATTCAAATGGCAATTAGCAGAAGCAGAGAGTTTGAAGCAGATAAGGGAGCAGCTTTAATTACTGGCCATCCTGAGTGGTTACAAAGTGCATTAGCAAAGCTTGATAACTATGCTAAGCAAGCAGTTTTGCATGATGCAGACCCAGCAACTGCGCATCTATTTATTGTAAATCCACTAAGTGGACTAAGGGATAAATTAGCAAATCTATTTTCAACTCATCCAAGCACTGAAGAGAGAATTGAAAAGCTTGAACTTCTTAAAAGAGAGTTAAAAAGATAGCTCTCTTTTTTCTTCTTATTAGTTTGTAGTTTTAATAAAAAGTGGTATACTATCTTCAAAAATTATATTAAAAAGAGGATTTATGACACCATTTGCAATACAATTAACAAGAGGCTTTAAGCCAGATGAACTTGATAAAAAAGATTATCCAATATATCAAAAGCTGCGTGAGC
>JAADEQ010000026.1 GCA_013153345.1 Campylobacterota bacterium
GGGAAATAAAATAGAGCTCATTGAAAATATAACTCTATAAGCCTAAAAACTCCTTTATAAGTAGCAAATCTTTATAGGCCTCTTTTTTAGCTGAAGGGTTTCTTAAGAGATAGCTTGGATGGTAAGTTGCAATTAACTTATAGCTCTTCATATCAATAATATGGCCTCTAACTTGACTAATAGGGGTCTTATCACCTGTTAGATAATAATATGCAGTTGAACCAAGGGCTACAATAAGCTTTGGTTTTACTATCTCAATCTCTTTTAATAGATAGGGTTTACAGCTTAGAGCCTCCTCTTTTGTTGGAGTTCTATTATTTGGTGGGCGACACTTTACTACATTTGTAATATATACACTACTTCTTGGAATATTTAATACATTCTCAATCATTTTGGTAAGTAGCTGCCCTGCTCTTCCAACAAATGGCCTTCCAATCTCATCTTCGCTAGCTCCGGGTGCCTCTCCTACAAACATTAAGTTACTCTTTATATTCCCCTCTCCAAATACCACCCTTTTTCTACTCTTACTCAAATCACAAAGGTGGCAATTTAATACAATCTTTCTTAACTCCTCAATATTATCTGGTAGCTCCAATTTATTCTCCTTAAACTCTTCAATTGGCTCTATATACTCTACCCCAAGCTCTTTTAAAACCAAGAGCTTTTTTAGTAATAGAGCCTTATATAGCTTTTTCATCTCTTATCCTATAGATAGTTGCAAATAGCAAAGGGATATAGATTAAATTTAAAATAGTAGCCCAAGCAACTCCAAACCCAAGAGCAATTGCCATTGGCTGAATTATTAAAGCTTGTCCACTTGCAAAAAATATTAGTGTTGAGAGCCCTAAAATAGTGGTAATAGAGGTTAACATAATAGGTCTTAATCTTGTAGTAGCCCTTTTTGCTATCTCTTTTAGACTCTTAGCCTCTTTAATAAAAAGAAGCATAATAATAGCATCATTAACAACCACTCCAGCAAGTCCAACAATTCCCATAAGTCCTGGCATTGTTAAATTAATCCCCATAACATAATTTCCAACCAATGCCCCAAGAATGGAGAGTGGAATTACACTAAGCACTATCAAAGGAAGCACTAAAGAGTTAAACATCAAAACCAAAGAGATAAAGATTAAAAACATCGCAATGATAGCTGCTTCTTTCATCTCCATAAATACCTTTTTATTCTCTTTTGCCTCCCCTTTAATCTTAAATTTATACCCCATCTTCCTTAGCTCATCTAAAGTTGGTTTTAATCTTTTCATAACCTCTGATGCAGTAATTACCCCCTTTTTTGTTTGGGCAGTAACACTCCAAACTCTTTGGCCATCCTCTTTATAGATAATTAAAGGTGAGGTTTGGTAGATAAAATCTACAATCTCTTTTAGAGCAACCCTTTTGCTCCTATCAGGCGTATAGATTAATAGATTCTTAATATTAAAATCTCTATCTTTATTCTCATCACTAAGCTTCATTCTAATAATTCCAATATCTCCTAACATCTTGCCATATTCAGCCTCTAGAAATAGTCCTCGCAATGAGTTAATTAGATACTTTTCACTAAATCCAAGCTCTTGTCCATATCTATTTATCTTTAACTTAAGCTCCAAAGGGCCATCTTTTTTATTAGAGCTAACCCCCATTACTCCTTCTATCTTTTTTAACTCCTCCATTAATTTGTTAATAGCAAAATCTACATTTAGTTTTGAATTCTCTATTACTCCAATCTCTATATCATTTCCAACAACACCGGTTTGAGGAACATAAATAGTTAGCTCCTTAAAGATTTTTGTCCCATTAATCTCTTTTTTCTCAAACTCTTTTATAACCTTTTGAGCATCCTCTAATATCTCAAATGCACTCTTTTGCCTAACCATATTTGAGCTATCATACTCTAGTGAAAGGTATGGATTTATATATTTATCAAAAAAGTTTTGAGGAGCTCTCTCTTTTAGATTAATAAAGATATGAAATAGATGCTCTCCACTCTCAAAACTATTATCAGGATTAAACTTTATTCCAACAATTGATGTAATTGAAGCTACATCTGTGCCACTTAGAGCTTGAAGCAAAGCCTTCTCTAAAGGAAGCATTAATGCTTGAGTCTCTTTTAGCTTGCTATTTACATCAACCTTTCCACTAAGATATATCTGCTCTGCATCAAACTTTGGAAATAGCTCAAATTTAGAGTTTTTTAACATCAAAAAGGTAGTTACTAAAATAGCAACTACTAATATAGCTAAAGAGCTCTTTTTATATCTTAATAAAAAGTATAATATTTTTTCATAAATGCTCTTTAAAGTCTCCCAAAAACGGCTCTTTTTATGAGAAAACTCAATTTTGCCAATGCTAAATAGCTCCTTTGCATGCAAAGGCAAAAAGTAAAAAGCCTCAAACAAAGAGCTAAGAAGCAAAATTGAAATCATTACAGGTAAAATTTTAATAAACATCCCCATCTTACCACTCATAATTAGAAGTGGCAAAAAGGCAAAGATAGTTGTTGCAGTAGCAGTCAAGACTGCTGGAAACATCTCAACTGCTCCATCAATTGCCGCCTCTTTTGGAGTCTTTCCCATCTCTAAATGCCTAAATATATTTTCTGCAACAACAATTGCCTCATCAACCAACATCCCAAGAGCAAGCAAAACCCCAAGCATCGAGAGCATATTTATACTATACCCCAAATAGTTAGCCACAATTAAACCTATAAAGAAGCTTGTTGGAATTCCAAGGGCTACTACCAAAGAGATTCGCCAATTTACACTCAAAAATATAGAGATAAAGACCAAAATCAATCCAAACATAATATTTGAAGTTACTAAATTTATTCTATTTCTAATCCAAATAGAGGTATCAGTATAGACCTCAAAATTTATATCTTTATACTCTTTACTAAACTCTCTTAAAATCTCTCTAACTCTTTTGCTAAGCTCAATTGCATTACCCTTTTTAGACTTTGTAACATTTAGTGAGATATTCTCTTTTCCATTGAAGTTTGAAATCTCTTTTGAGTCACTAAGTCCAAAACTTACATTTGCAATATCTTTTAATCTAACCTTAACCCCTCCAATATTTAAAATTGTATTTTGAAGTCTTTTAACCTCTTTCTCTCCATTAACAGAAGAGATATAGACCTTATTCCCTCTAAATTTTATAGTTCCAGCTGGATAGATTGAGCTCAAAGAGCTAATAGCACTATATACTAACTCTTTAGTTAAGTTATAAGCCTCAATCTTTTTATTATTAAGCTCAATTTTTATCTCATAATCTGCATCCCCTCTAATATCGATATTTCCAAGTTCTTTGATTTGACTTAGACGACTCTTTAGAGCCTTTGCAGCCTCAAGTAACCTCTCTTTTGGAACATCTCCAGAGATTGCAATTAAGAGCAAAGGAAACTGATGAACCAAAATCTTAGCAACAGGCTCATCCATATCTGAGGGTAAATCTTTTTTATTATTTGCAATTACATCTTTTACATCATTTAATACCTCTACAGGATTTGCATCCTCTTTTAAATCTAGAGTTATTGTAAATACCCCATTTCTAATATTAGAGGTTATCTCATCTATATTATCAACATTTTTTAAATCCTCTTCAATCTCCTTTACAGCCATCTTATCCAAAATATCACCACTTGCTCCAACATATCCTCCACTAACTACAATCTTATCAAGCTCAGTTGAAGGGAGCAGCTCTTTTGGAATCTTCTTATAGGCAAATATTGCTAAAATTAACATTAAGATAAAGAGAATATGATTTAAGATAGCCTTCTCAACTGCAAAGCGAACAAACGCTCTTATCATAAATCTTCCTCATTAATCTCCACTACTCTTTTTCTCTCTGATTCATAATTATATAATGGGTCAGAGATAGTATTTTTATACTTAAGTCTCTCAATCTTTAGCTTCACAATACTTTGCTCCTCTTTTAGAGCATTAATCTTGGTAGAGATTTTTTGAATATCTCTACTTAAATAGTATATCTCATTAGCAATATAGACCTTTACTAGAAGCAAAAAGGTAATCACTGCAATTAGAATAATAATCTCTTTTGAAGACATCTTTATTCCTTAAATTTAAATACTCTAAGCTTTGCACTTCTACTTCTAGGATTTTTTTCAATCTCCTCTTTTGAGGCAACAATTGGCTTTTTAGTAACCTCAACTCCCAAATTATTATCCCCTCCACACTCACATCTCATAACCTCAGCAGGACATATACACCTCTTAGCCCACTTTCTAAATCTTTGCTTTACCAATCTATCTTCAAGAGAGTGAAATGTAATTAGAGCAATAGTTGCTCCTTTTGGGCGTCTTTCTTCTAAAATATCTAATAGAGCATTAATCTCATCAAGCTCTCTGTTTACCTCAATTCTTAAAGCTTGAAATAGCTGAGTTGCTGGATGGATTTTGCCTTTTTTCTTTACTACCTCCAATACCAAATTTGCCAACTCTTTACTTGAGCTAATCTCTTTTTTTACTCTATACTCTACTATCTTTTTTGCTATCTTTTTAGCCTCCCTAATCTCTCCATACTCTCTTAATATCTTTGTTAGCTCATCTAACGAGTAAGAGTTTACTATATCTTTAGCGCTTATAGCAGAGCTTTGGTCCATTCTCATATCTAACTTATCACTATTAAAACTAAACCCCCTCTCAAGCTTATCAAGCTGCAAAGAAGATACCCCAAAATCTGCCAAAAGCCCCTTTAGATTAGAAAAATCAATCTCTTTCAAAACCTCAGAAAATGGGCCCTTTTTAAACTCTATTCTATCTTTAAACTCTTTTAGTCTCTTTTTACTAAACTCAATTGCCTCACTATCTCTATCAATCCCTATCAAATGGATATCTTTATGCTCTTTTAAGATTGCACTTGAGTGACCTCCATACCCTAGCGTAGCATCAACAAATACTCCATCTTTTAACTCTTTAAAGCTATCTAACACCTCATTCAATAAAACAGGAATATGAGGAGAATCTTTTATATCACTCATTTAGCCTCTTTTTTATTGTTATAATACCACAATAAAGTTTGGGCTAGATTATATTTTTTATATCTTAAATCTAAATTGATTTTTACATTTTAATTTATTTTATGATATCATACCACCATATAGTAAGAGGGATTTAATATAAAAGGTTGAAGCAATGGATACAAAAGAGATAAAAAATAGGCTAGATATTA
>JAADEQ010000064.1 GCA_013153345.1 Campylobacterota bacterium
TCAATTTCATTAAAACCATATAGTAGATTGGATAAAATTACAATAAGTGCAAGGGTACTTTTCAACAATAGACCTTTAGGAAGTTTTTTTTAATTTTAGCAGATAGATTTTTAAAGGAAGGTAATGGAAGATAAGATAAAGCTATTAGAGGAGATAAAAGAGCTCTTTGATAGACAAAACTTAAAAGAGTTTGAGATTAGTAAGGAGCTATTAGAGTATTTGGAGATAGAGGATTTAAGGAACCTTAAAAGAAAGATTCTATCTTCATTAAGCAATTTGGATGATGAGCAAAAGGAGTGGCTAAAGGGATTTATAAAAGATTAAAACTTCTCTAAAAACTCCTCTGCATCAAAAGCTTTAATTCCTCTTTTTATAGCCTCTTTTGCCATTAAACCTGAGGAGTTGGAGTTAATTAACTCTTTATCTTTATTATATAATTTGGCACTTCTTACTCCACAACTTGGACTTCTATCTTTTCCAATAAAGAGTTTTATATCTTTATGGGTATCAAAAAAGGCATTAGCATACTCTTTAATAGGAGGAGTTAAGTTTGCTCCAGTAAGGTTTGAGATTGCTTTTATCTCATTATTGTTTTTAACTAAATCCATAGTTGGTCTTGGGGTCCCAAAACAGAAATCCTCTGGACAAAATGGGATTAATTCATACTCTTTAAGTTTTCCAATTAATTTTGGGTCGTAGTTGCTTGTTCCATCATATCTACATCTATTTCCCAATAAACAGGCTGAAATTGCACATTTTGGTTTCATTTTATTCCTTTTTA
The DNA here is from genome assembly GCA_013153345.1 of Campylobacterota bacterium. Classification (GTDB taxonomy): domain Bacteria; phylum Campylobacterota; class Campylobacteria; order Campylobacterales; family Sulfurovaceae; genus JAADEQ01. The sequence goes on from JAADEQ010000064.1 coordinate 782, forward strand.
TACTACTTCTATTTAAAAAAGGCTTTTAAAAAAAGGAAAGGAAGGGAGATTAAAAGATAACTACCGATTTAATCTCACTAAACTCTTCAAGTGCATATTTTGGTCCCTCTTTTCCAATACCGCTTTGTTTTACCCCACCATATGGCTGAATATCAAATCTAACTGTTGGAATATCATTAATAACAACCCCACCAGCTTCGGCATCATCAATAAAGCGCTTTGCTAATTTTAAATCATTTGTAAAGATACTATATTGAAGTCCATAAGGAGAGTCGTTTATCTTTGAAATTGCCTCTTCATAAGAGTCAACCTTAACAAGGCTAACAATTGGAGCAAACACCTCTTCACAAACTATCTTCATATCATCAGTTACATCAACCATAACCGTTGGAGGAAAAATTCCATCAATCTCCTCTCCTCCATAAAGCACTTTAGCTCCCTCTTTTATTGCACTCTCAACCCATCTTTTTGCTCTAATTTTTGCATCTTCATTAATTAGCGGCCCCATAAATGTATCTTTTTCATATGGAGAGCCAACCTTTAGCTCTTTTGCCTCATCTGCAAGCGCATTTGCAAACTCATCATATATATCTTTATGAACATAGATGCGCTGCAAACTAATACAAACTTGGCCACTATTATAAAAAGAGCCAAATGCACATTTTTTGGCTGCATCTTTAATATCTGCGCTTTTGTCTATAAAAGTTGCTGCATTTCCTCCAAGCTCAAGTGCAACCTTTTTAATTCCAGCATTTTGCATAATTATCTTTCCAACTGCAACTGAGCCAGTAAAACTAACTACTCTTGGAATATTATTTTTTACAAGCTCACCTCCAACCTCAGCATCTCCATAAACCACGCTAATTGCATCTTCTATTGCAAACTCACTCTCAATAAATAGTTTTGCAAGCTCATATGCACAAAGCGGAGCCTCTGGCGTTGGCTTTAGAACAACACTATCTCCAGCTCCAATTGCAGGGGCAAGTTTATGAGCTACTAAATTTAGAGGAAAGTTAAATGGAGTAATTAAGCTTGCAACTCCAGCTGGCACTCTTTTATAATAAGATAGCGCTTCTCTTCCACTTGGTGTTGCATCTGAGCTAAAGGTTTTTCCTTGCAAATTTATTAGCTCTTTTGCAGTAAGCTCAATAGTCTCAGCACATCTAATTACCTCAATATTTGCAAATCTATATGGCTTTGCCACCTCATCTATAATTAGTTTTGTAAAATACTCCTCTTTTTCTCTTAATCTCTTTGCAACATCTTCAAGCCATGCAATTCTTTGATGCAGTGGAGCCTTTTTTGTAGTATTAAAAGCCTCTTTTGCAATCTCTAAAGCCCTTTTTGCATCATTTGCATCACATTTTGGATATTTGCTAACAACCTCTTTTGTATAGGGGTTTCTTACCTCAATTAACTCATCTTTTAATTCCTCTTTTGAGCCAAAAAATATCTTTGCAACCTTTGCCATCTTAATCCTTTATAGAGCAGTTATCACAATAGCTTTTTTTCAAAATAAATTTATATACAAAATCTTTGATGATTAAAATTATACACCAAACCCACAAAATATCAAGAATATAGTTTCTCTTATAATCAAGCCCATAGTATAAAATGGGTAATCCTATCACAATAAACCATTTTGCATAATAAAAAAATAAGATTCCTGCTCCATAAAGGTCTTTTAATACTCTTTTCATAATGCTCCTAAAGCCTTTTTTACATTATCTTCAGCCATATCGATATTCCACTCTGGCTCCCAAACTAAATTAACCTTAACATCCTTTACCCCCTCAATTCTTTTTGGAGCATCCTCAACCCACTGAACAATCATCTGATGAAGAGGACAAGATTTTGTTGATAGAGTCATTGTAACTTCAACATTACAATCATCATCAATATCAACATCATAAATTAACCCCATCTCAACTAAATTAAAGCCAACTTCTGGGTCAATAATCTTTCTTAGTTCATCATAAACCTGCTCTTTTGTAACATTACACATAATCTTCTTCCTTATAGTTTAGTATATAAATAACAATTTTTAGCATAAAAATAGCACCAAATATAAAAAGAGTAACTCCACCTTTAAATATTGCTTCATTTTCAAATAGTAATCCTAAAGTTGCTACAATAAGCCCAGCAACACTAAAATAGAAGCTAAAATCGCAATCTTTTTGAGGCAACATCTCATGAAGCATTGGAACCTTTTTTTTCCCAACAAGTGGGCTAAATCTCTCAAACCAAACCAAAAATGGAATAATCTTTAATAGATGACCATTTATAATAAATACAAAAAATCCCATTAAATAGAGCCAAATTCCAGCTTTTAAAAAGTTTGATAGCTCAAAGAAATATCCAATAACTCCAACTAAAACCCCTGCAATCATTGAGATAAAAGCAACATAGATATGTTGATACCAGATATCTAATATTTTTCTTGCTCTAATCTTATAAAGAATCAATAACTGCTTTAGATACAAAAATAGAGCAGCTACAATTGCAACTAGAGTCAAATTTGCAAGAAAATCAAGAGATAAAAGCTTAAAAATAGAAAAAGCAACAACGCTATAAGTAATTATTTTAAAAGCTAAATTGACATCCCTATCATCATATCCATGCGCCAATCCAAACATTGGAAGCAAAATCATAGAAAAGCCAATAATTGTTATGGTTACATATCCAAAGATTACTAAAACTGCATGGATTGGAAGAAATTTAGTAATATCAATACCAATTCCATTTGCAATTGCAACTGCCATTAAGAGACCTATTATAATTGCTGCAGTTAAAAAGTAGTTTCCATATTTTATTGCTTTGACCGTTAGAGTATTTGTTGTTGTCTTTTTTAGGGTCATAAGTGTCTCAAATAGAAAAATTGCCATTGAGACAAATACTAAAGTGGCTCCATAAGGTATAAAGCTTGGGCTAAACCAAAAGCCACTAACTAATAAAATAGTTCCAAAAAATAGGGTTGGAAAGATTACATAATATAAATCGATACTAAAATGGCCAACTTCAAGTGCAACAGGAATTAGTTGTGCCATTGCTCCAAAGATAACTATCATAACAAATCCAAGCAAAAATAGATGGGCAAATCCAACTATTTTAAAATCATCAAGGGGAGCATTAATATCGATAAATAGTAAAGAGATAAGAGATAGAAGATAAAAAATTGAGCCATATTTAAAAAAAGGCTCAATCATCTTAAAAGGAGGTGCAAAATCGCGTGAGACATTTAACATCTCATCTCCTTATCCATGGCAAGAGGCATCATCTAAATTTGCTTTTTCACTCTCTCCTTCTTTATATGTAAATTCAATTGCAACTCTTCCATCCTCAAGCTCTTTTGTTGTTATATTAAAGTTTTCTCCAATCTTATCAAGCAGTCCCATTGGCTTTTTGTGATTAATCATTACTAGCTTTTTATTTGGAGAGTCAATTAACTTTAGCCCAGCCATTGCATTTACCATTGGCTCAGGAGGTCCACATCTGCTTGTATCAAACTCATAAACCTCCATATCACCATCTTTATATTTATAAAAATCAACTGTTGCTCCATCAACTATAACTTTTTCTTTTTCCATCCATAACTTCCTTTAATAATATTTTTATATGATATATTAATCTAAATTTAATAAATAAAAGTTGATTTTAATCAAAATAGGGGCAAAATTAATAAAAGTTATCAAAAAGATGCAGAGGTTGCATCTTTTAAGATTTTTTTGGAATCTTTACAATAATCTTTCCATCTTTTACCTCATAGGTAATATCTTCACTATTTGCATCTGCTGGAAGAGTAAAGCTTTGCATAAATGAGCTTGTAGAAAAGCTCTTTACAATTCCATTTGTGGTATTTTGCTCAATCTCTTTTTGTGCGTTAACAGAAATTGTTAATATTCCATCTTTTGCCTCTACATTTATTTTTGCATTATCTGCAACAGCATTATTTAAGACAATCTCATAGTAATCTTTCTTATCTTGCAACCCTGAGCTATTATTCCTCCGCTATTAGTAATTGCTGGCAGTGAGATATTGGTATTGGTATGTTCAAATGCTTTAAACATCGCTTCCATCTGCTTTTGAATCTGCTCCATCTGTCTCATTTGCATCTCAAATAATCTATCAATCTCCTCAAATGTCTTTTGAGTCATATCTGGAATGTTTTGAGCCCAAAGTATTGGAGCA
>JAADEQ010000001.1 GCA_013153345.1 Campylobacterota bacterium
GGCTGAGCTTCATGGAGATGATGAGGATGATGCAGAGTATGGATATCATTTGATTCAAAATGATGGGGCTACTACTAGAATGTTTGGAGAGAATGTAATTAATACAATTGCAGATGGAATCTATCATCTTGGATATAAAACTACATATAGAGATAATTTAGTAAATGAGGATGGAAATAAGAATCAAACTTTTGAAGATGTGGCTTGGGGGCTTGAGATATCTCTAAAAGAGGATATTAAGGCTGGAAAGTTTATCAATAAAGAGTATAAAGAGATTGTTGGCACAACTGGTACTGCAATGGATAAGATAGTTCCAGCTATATTTAATGATGAGGGATTACAACTTCGTGTATCAACTGATGATATGAGAGTTGCAGCACAAAATGCAAATAGAATGAATGAGCTTTTAATTGAAGCTATTAAAGAGACTGGAGTTGCAGAGGATAAATTCTTTAGTATAGATGATATTAAAAAGCTAAATGAGTATTTGGTAACCAATTATGAAGCGGAGTGGGCTGAGCTTCATGGGGATGATGAAAAAGATGCAGAGACAGGATTTCATAGAATTCAAAATGATGGAGCAGTCTCAAGACTTGATGGACATAACTTAATTAATACCATTGCTGATGGAATCTACCATTTAGGATATAAGACTAAATATAGTGATAGATTGGTAAATGAAGATGGAAATAAAAACCAAACCTTTTATAGTGTAGCTTATTGGTTAAATAAGTATCTTCAAGATGAGCTTGCAGATGGAAGATTAGTTAAATAAGGGAGACTTTTCTCTCTTGCTTCCTCTCTTTAATTTTCTTCTTTAACTTCCAAATTTTATAAATAATTCATATTTAAACATTATAATAAAAGAAAAAGGATTCATTATGAAAAAAGTTACTATAGCTGCATTATTTATAGGTAGTTTTCTATTTGCTCAAGCTCAAATGGATGGAAAAGCTCTATTTGAGGCAAAGTGTGGAGTTTGTCATAAAGTAGGAGATGTGGAAGATAAAAACTCTTTAATTGCTCCTCCAATTGATAGAGTGATGATGCATGTTAAAAGAAGTTTTAATGATAAGAAAGAGGCAATTGAGTTTATGAAAGATTATGTACTAAATCCAGATGCGAATAAGACAATTTGCCCATCAATTGATATTTTTGGAGTAATGCCTTCAATGAAAGGGAGTGTAACTGACGAGGAGTTGGATAAGATTTTAGATTATATTTATGAAAATTTTCCAAATGCTCAAAGTTTTCAACATAGAGGCAAAGGAAGAGGTAGAGGAATGGGATTTAGAAGAATGGATAGTAATGGGGATGGAGTAATTTCCAAAGAGGAGTTTAAGGCTTTTAGAGCACAAAAAGAGGGAATTGATGTGAGTAAAATTAAGTATGATTACTTTTTTAATAAGCTTGATAAGAATAGAGATGGAGTATTGGATAAGAATGAATTTAGGGAGTTTAAAAAAGTTATGAAAAGAGAGAGTATGATGTGGGAGAATAACTCTTCAAAATAAAATCTTAAAGGGGTTAAGAGAGCTATTATCTATTTAACCAATAAAAGAGGGAAGGGATATTTCTAATTCCAAAAAAGAAGTAGTCTTGGTCATTCTCTCTTAGCCCTTTAATATAGGTAAAGCGCAAAATATCATTATAATCAATAAAGGCATTTACTCCAAATCCTTTATCTCTCTCCCAAAATTTTCCATCTTCTAAGTTTCCAAATAAAGAGAAGCCAGCGCCAGCTTTAAATCCATTATCAAACTCTACAAATGGGTCCATATCAAAGCGTAGATGATTATTTAGATGTTTGCTATATACAAAGTTTAATTTAAATTCAATTCCATCAATTCCAGCTATCTCTTTATGGTAGATGGCATTATAGCCTAGTGAGAATCCTCCATTTGCAATATCTAATGCAAACTCATTTGGAAGGAATTTATAAGAGGTTATATTTTTCTCATAATAAGGAATCAAAAGGGGCTGAATCTCAAACCCCTCTTTTTTCTCTTTTAAATACCCCATACTAATCCAAGCTCCAACTCCAACTGCTGTTGCAATCTTTTTATAGCTTGGGTCTACTTTTGCCTTTTGATTTTCTAAATATGCAACGCGGGATATAAAATCTACTGCTAACTTTTTATGCCACTCATCTTTGTTTGATAAAGCATATGCTAAAAAGCTATTTGGTTTTAGGTCTAGATAGTGGCTCTTTAGCTTTGCAATAAACTTTTTAAACTCCTCAAAGCTATAGCGCTGATTTTGATATGCCTTAAAGTTAAAAGCCATAAAAATTGCACTATATTTATTCTCTACTTTTGGATATTTTGCACAAAACTCAAAATCTAAGAGCATCTTAAATACATAGTTGGCATCCTCGTTAAGAGGAAGAAGATTTTTATATTCTTTCATTAAACTCATCATATCTCTTTTTTTTACAAAGCCTCGCTTAATTGACTCTTTTGCCATCTTATAAATTGCATCATATACCCCAACATAATAGTCATACTCTCTAAAGTTCCTATCTAAAAATGCTCCAAAGTGCCAAAGAAAATAGCCAGTTATTGGGTGATATCTAGATGATAAAATCAGCTCTCTATCTTTGTTTGAGAATAAAAAGTAGTTTTTTATAGTCTCATAGAGCTTCATTGAGCGAAAAATCTCATTAGCCTCCAAAAAAGGCAAAAGATTTGTTCCTAAAAAGCCACTATTAAAGTTTTTTCTCTTTTTTTGAAGAAATTTGTGGTTAATTAAAGCTTTACATTTGCACCATTTAGGGGCATATTTGCAGCTATCTTCTCTTATGTTGTCTGGGTCTATAAAAAAGAATGTATTTGCATCTTTTCCAAGAGCAATTGCTAAGTCTAAAGGGATATTATTATATACCCCTCCATCAATAAAATAGTCACTTCCTCTTTTTCCTTTATAGATATAGTTTAATTTTACCTGTTCAAATGCTCCTGGAAAGGCTGAGGATGCAAAGAGAATATCTTTAATTAGATAGTTATTTTTATCTAATTTGGGAATATAAAGAGTATATATTTGAGGAGAGTTTATAGGGTAGTTTTTTATATATAATCTCTTTTTCTTTTCATACAAAAGCATTGGAATAGCAAAGCTTTGATTTTTTATCTTAATTCCCTTATACTCTTCAATAATAGGGTTTACCTTAGTAACTGCAACTCCTAGAGGGATTTTACACCCCTTTTTGTAGATTCTCTTTTTCATATGGCTAATAATTCTATTTGCTTTTTGCACCAATTTATCTCTTTTAAAGAGGGTGCTCTTATTGGTTGGGTGCTCTCCTCTTATGATTAAGTCTTTATAATCAATCCCAACCCAAGTATCAAAAAAGAGATTCTTATCTACACTATTAAAGTATCTATCATCCTCTTGACACCAATATATACCGCTAATTAGAGCATTTATTGAGCCAGCAGAGGCACCAGCAAGAGACCTAAAATCTATTTTTATATTTGGATTTGTTTGATTAATCTTTTTTACTAAATTTACAATTCCCCAATTATATCCTGCTTCATAAGCTCCAAGACTAACTCCTCCACTAATAACCATAGCTGACTTAATAACATTTTTAGAATATAAAAATATGCTAAATAGAAATAAAATAGATAAAAAAGCTCTCATTTCCCATACTTTTTTATCTTATTTTATCATAAAAAAAGATTTTGAGCTATTTTTTTAAGAAAAAAGGAGGAGAACTCCCAAAAGGGAGTTTATGCAACATCTATTTCTGGAATTCTAATAGTTTGACCTGGATATATCTTATTTTCATCTTTAATTACTTCAATATTCTCTTGGACTAAATAGGTATATTTATTTCCATCTCCATAGAACTCTTGAGCAATCTTCCAAAGAGAATCTCCCTCTTGAATAGTATAAAATCTTGGCTCTGGGATAGGAGTTGTAGGTGCTACTTCAGCCTCTGCACTCTCTTCTACACCCTCTTCTGGAGTGCTAGCTGCTGCAATCATCTCTGGAGTTACTAGCTGGTCAGCATCAACTGCTTCAACCCCTTCAATATTTCCAGCAATTAAGATTGCCTTTTCACGGGTTGCATTATCTTGAGCAACTCCAGCAAGAGTTACTTTTCCATCCTCAACACTTACTACAAGTCCATCAATTGCTTCTGCTCCTAAACTCTCTTCTATCTCATTTTTAATTGCTTCATCATCATTTCCATTTCCTAAAACGCTCTTTCCAGCATCTTTAAAAAAGCTAAAAAGTCCCATTTTTCTATCCTTTCTATTAAAATATTTATTATTATACCATTAAATTAGTCGTTTTTTAAAATTTTTGGCAAAGTTATCCCTTTTTGATGCTGATACTTCCCATTTCTGGAAGCATATGTAGTCTCACACGCCTCATCCCCTTCAAAAAATAGAACTTGAGCAATCCCTTCATTTGCATATATCTTTGCTGGAAGAGGAGTTGTATTGCTAATTTCAATTGTTATATGCCCCTCAAATCCAGGCTCAAATGGAGTTACATTAACAATTATCCCACACCTTGCATATGTGCTTTTTCCAACACAGATTGCAAGTACATTTGAAGGCATTCTAAAATACTCAATTGTTCGAGCAAGAGCAAAGGAGTTTGGGGGAATAATACAGACATCCCCTTTAAAATCGACTACATTTGCGCTATCAAAATCTTTTGGGTCAATAACAGTTGAGTTTACATTTGTAAAGATTTTAAACTCATCGCTTACTCTTATGTCATATCCATAACTACTTAGGCCATAGCTAATTACATCTTTTGCAACTAACCCTTCACAAAATGGCTCAATCATCCCTTTTTTAGCCATTTTTTTTATCCACCTGTCTGATTTTAAACCCATTTTTCCTCTTTTTCGATTTCATTTATTATATAGTTTATGGTATTATACTAAAAAAAATATTTTCTATAATTTAAGTGAGGTGATTTATGAATTTAGAAGAGATAA
>JAADEQ010000128.1 GCA_013153345.1 Campylobacterota bacterium
AACTCCTTAGCCTCTTTTGGCTTGCCACTCTTTAGATACTCCAAATAGCTATTTAGCTTTTGATTTCGTTTTAGTATCTCACTATATAAAAGCTCTATATCTTCTAAAAACTTTTGCACCTTCAATCCTTTAGAAGCATATTTAAGATTGGTTTTGCTAAGTTTAGAGCTTTGCTTCGGTGAGAGATTTGAACTTTTATATCATCTTCAAGCTCTCCTAAAGTCTTATCAAACCCTTCAGGAATAAAACATGGGTCATATCCAAACCCATTTTCTCCTCTTTTTTGGGCAATAACCTCTCCATACATCCATCCATGAACTATATAATCTTGCCATTTGCTAGCAATTGCAATTGCTGCTGTATAAAATGCTTTTGAGCTACTAAGTTGCCTCTTTTTAAGCTCATTAATCAATTTATCTAGATTCTCTTTATCAGTTGCACCATTTCCAGCAAATCTTGCTGAAAAGATACCGGGTCTATAGTTTAGTGCCTCTACGCTAATTCCACTATCATCAGAAATAACGATATATCTATCTTTATCTACCAAATCAAAGATTGTTTTTGCTTTAATTAGAGCATTTTGGGCAAATGTTGAGCCGTTCTCTTCAATCTCAATATCCCCTACAATCTCTTTATAGGGGATAATCTCATAATTTAAAAACCTCTTAAACTCTTTTATTTTACCTTTATTGGATGATGCTAAAATTATCTTCATTTTATTACTTCTTTTTTGGTATTATTTTTGTGTAATTATAGCCTATTGAATTAAAAAAAGAGGAAAGAGAGCTTTTATTAAACAAACTTATGCTATAAATAATAAAAAATTATCTAAAGGTGATTGATGAAGGATATTATCAAAAAGGTTTGGCATTTAAGTCTTATTATAGGGCTTAGATTTTTTGGTCTTTTTGTTGTTATGTCAGTTCTATCAGCTTATGCAAAAGAGCTTGATGGAGCAACTGCAACATTAGTTGGTTTGGCAGTTGGAGGGTATGCTCTAACTCAAGCTGCTTTTCAAGTTCCTTTTGGAGTATTAAGTGATAAGATAGGAAGAAAAAAGGCGATATTAATAGGGCTTATTATATTTGCTATTGGTTCAATTATTGCAGGAGTTGCAACAGATATATATACTCTATTAATAGGTAGATTTTTGCAAGGGGCTGGGGCAATTGGTTCAGTTATTATTGCGATGATAAGTGACCATGTAAAAGAGGAAGAGAGAGCTCACGCAATGGCTGTTATGGGAATGGTTATTGCACTAGCTTTTACAGCCGCAATGGTTTTTGGGCCAATTGTAGCTAGTATTGCTGGAGTAAAAACTCTATTTTTTCTAACAGCTCTTTTTGCCATAATTTCAATTGTAATTTTGTTTGTATTTGTTCCAGAGCCTCCAAAAATTATACATAAATTTAGTGAAGAAGAGGCAAAGATTAGTGCTATATTTAAAGATAATGATTTAAAAAGAATGTATATTACATTTTTGTTCCATAGTTCAACAATGGCAATAGCATTTTTTCTTATTCCATTACTCTTAAAAGAGAAGTTTAATCTTCCTTTGCAAGAGTTTTGGAAAGTATATCTTCCAGCAGTATTTTTTGGAATTATAGCAATGGGGCCAGCAGCAGTTTTTGGAGAAAAATATAATAAAGGAAAAGAGGTATTTTTAATCTCTATTGCTTTTATTGCTATCTCTTTTATATTAATGGGATTTAGCAACTCACTCTTTTGGTTTGGGGTTGGAGTTGTCTTCTTTTTTATTGGATTTAATATGTTTGAGCCTCTACTTCAAAGCTTTGTATCAAAGTTTGCAAAGGCTCACCAAAAGGGAGCAGCCCTTGGGGTGGCAAATACCTTTGCTTATATTGGAATGGGAATAGGGGCAACATTAGCTGGAAAGATTTTTGAGATATATGATGTTAAGGGGGTAGCGCTGTTTGTATTGGCTCTTTGTATATTTTGGGCAATATGGATTATTGGAATGAGAAATCCAGGCCTTAGAGGAACTCTTTATCTCTCAAAAGATATCTTTGATTTTAATAAAATAGATTCATTAAAAGCAAATAAAAAAGGAATTATGGATAGTTATATTAATGATAGTGAAGGAATTTTGGTAATAAAGTATGATAAGGAGCTAATTGAGGAGGAGGAGATTAGAAAAGAGCTCTTAAAAGATGAGATAAAAGGATAAATTTTCTCTTTTCTCTCTACTTTTTCTTCCTTTTTTGCTAAAATATTAACCCAAATTAGCAGCTACTATAAAAGGAATGTTTGATGGGGATAGATTTAGATAATCCAACTCTATATATAAATAGAGAGCTTTCATGGCTAAGATTTAACTCTAGAGTTTTAGACCAAGTGAACTTTGATGAGTATCTTCCACTAGATAAATTAAAATTTATTGCAATATATGGAACCAATTTGGATGAGTTTTATATGATAAGAGTAGCTGGATTAAAATCTTTATATAAGGCGGGAATTTATGATACTGGTCCAGATAAGTTGCCTCCAAAGGTTCAGCTGGAGTTAATTAGAGAATATATAAGAAAAGAGATTAAAGTATTAGAGAGTAGTTATTTAAAGGTATTAAGTGAACTTGAGGCAAATGAGCTTTATATTAAGCGCTATGATGAGGTTAATGAGAGAGTAAAAGAGGAGCTTAATAAACACTTTTTTGACCATATCTATCCTATAATTATTCCTATTGCAGTTGATACTACCCATCCATTTCCCCATCTAAATAATTTGAGTTTTGCAATTGCAGTTGCTCTAAAGAGTAAAGAGGGGCATATTAAATATGGTCTTATTAGAATTCCTCGAATCTTGCCAAGATTTTTTAAGGTTGATAATATATTTGTGCCAGTAGAGTCAATTGTGCAAAACTTTATTAATGAGCTATTTGTTGGATATGAGGTTATTATCTCTACCCCTTTTAGAGTCACTAGAAATGCAGATATTGAGATAGAAGAGGAAGAGGCAGATGACTTTTTGGAGATGTTAGAGGAGGGGTTAAGGAGTAGAAATAGAGGTGCAATTGTAAGGCTTGAGCTAAATGGTGGAGCTGATGAGAGTTTGGTGGAGTTTTTATGTCATAATTTGAAGATAGATAGAGATGATGTTTATTATTATGAAAATATTCCTCTAAATTTGGGCTCTTTTTGGCAAATTGTTAATGATAAAGATTTTGCTCACTTATTGAGTAAGAGTTTTATTCCAAAGACTCTTCCCCCGCTTGATAGGGAGGATATATATAATGTAATTGAAAAAGAGGATATTTTGCTCTATCATCCATATGAGAGCTTTGAGCCAGTTATTAAATTTATTAAAGAGGCGGCAAATGACCCTCAAACTTTAGCTATTAGAATGGTGCTTTATAGGGTTGGTAAGAACTCTCCAATTGTAAGGTCTTTAATTGATGCAGTAAGAAATGGTAAACAAGTAACTGTTATGGTGGAGCTAAAGGCAAGATTTGATGAGGAGAATAATTTAAAGTGGGCAAAGCAGCTTGAGAGTGCAGGAGCCCATGTGGTATATGGGATTCCTGGCTTTAAGGTGCATGCAAAGATTGCGCAAGTTATTAAATATAAAGATAACAAACTAAAAGGGTATTTGCATCTTTCAACTGGCAACTATAATCCAACAACTGCAAAGATATATACCGATGTTAGCTTTTTTACAACCAATAAGGGGTTTAACTCTGATGCTACTAAGTTTTTTCACTATCTAACAGGATATGCAGCTCAAAAGAAGTTGGATTATCTCTATATGTCTCCAACTCAAATTAAGCCCAAACTCCTAAAGCTAATTGAGAAGGAAGCTAGCTTAAAGGAGGAGGGAAGAATTATTCTAAAGGCTAACTCGTTAGTGGACCAAACTATTATTAAAGCGCTCTATAAAGCCTCAATGGCAGGAGTTAAGATTGATTTAATTATTAGAGGGATATGTTGTTTAAGGCCTCAAGTAAAAGGGGTTAGTGAGAATATTAATGTCCACTCTATTATTGGCAAATATTTAGAGCATGCAAGAATATATTGGTTTAAGAATGATACAACAAAAGCTTATATCTCAAGTGCTGATTTAATGCCAAGAAATTTGGATAGAAGAATTGAGCTTATGGCTCCAATTGAGGATGAGAAGTTAAAAGAGAAGCTATATCAGATTTTAAAGATTCAGCTATTAGATAATACTCATAGATATATACTCCAAAGCAATGGGGAGTATATTAGAGTTACTCCAAAAGAGGGAGAGAAAGTAATTAATTCTCAAGAGGCTTATGAGAGGTATGTAACTCAGCTTAGTAAGCTCTCTCAAAAGAGCTCTAAACACTTTAGTAAATTTGCAAAAAAAATTTTAAAGGATAAGTAGTGCAGCCACTAATAATGGATTATAAGGGATTATCGCCTAAGATTGATAAACTTGCTTGGATTGCTCCAAATGCGACAATTATTGGAGATGTAGTAATAGGGGAGGAGAGCTCTATCTGGTTTGGGGTGGTAATTAGAGGAGATGTTCATAAGATACGAATTGGAAAGAGAGTCTCAGTGCAAGATTTGACAATGATTCATGTAACTCACTATAAAAAAGAGGATAAGAGTGATGGTAGTCCAACTATTATTGGAGATGATGTAACAATTGGGCATAAGGTGATGTTGCATGGGTGCAAGATTGAAGATGGGTGTTTAATTGGGATGAGTGCTACAATTTTAGATGATGCAGTTATTGGAAAGGAGTCAATTGTTGGGGCTGGAGCTTTGGTTACTAAAGGAAAAAAGTTTCCTCCTCGCTCTTTGATTCTTGGCTCTCCTGCAAAGGTTGTTAGAGAATTAACCCAAGAGGAGGTAGATGAGTTATATGCTTCAGCTAAGAGGTATGTTAAGTTTATGCAAGAGTATAGGGACAGATAGATGATAAAGATTATATTAAAAGCTCTA
>JAADEQ010000078.1 GCA_013153345.1 Campylobacterota bacterium
AAAAAATATACTAAAAAGCACAAATCGCTTCGCTTGAAGTGTGCTTTTTTACAAGTAATGTATATTTTTTATATTAAAATTGCAAATTTTTTACTCAAATATATTTATATTATTGTAAATACATAGCATCAGTTACTAAGATGGACAACAAACTGGTGCTCCAAATCCATCATCAAATATTGTCTCTTCCTTTTTCCCAGAGGCGATACTCTCTTTATTTGCTATATTTTTGCCATTAAAGATTATGGTATATAAAACCTTTACAGAGTCTCTAATTGAATTAATTGTAGTACAGTAGCTCTCTAATGAGCTTAATACATATCTTTTTGCCTTTATATCATCAAAAGATCCATCAAATTTATATATTAACTCTATTTTGTTAAATTTTGCAGGAATTGAGTTTGATCTTTCAATATTTGCTTTTAGTTGGAAATTTTTTACTACAAAGCCATCTCTTTTTGCCAATTCAATAATATCTACACTTGTACAACCTATTATTCCAGCAGCAAAATATTCTACTGGAGTTATTTTTGTAGTATCTATAATAAAAGAGCTTTTAGAGGTAGTTGCCTTATATTTAGTATCTCTAATATGTTCGATTTTTACTTCCATTTTAATCCTTTAAAAGCTTTCTAAGATAAAATTGTATCAAAAAAGAGGAAATAGTGATAGAGTTAAATCCTTTCTTTTTAGAAGATATTTTAAATGAAAATCATCCATCAGATTGTGAAATAAATAGTAATAGTTTAATTTTAATATTAAAACTTCCAAAAATTAGATCAAATAATCTTTTAGCAACCTCTTTTGCTTTTGTAGTTACTAAAGAGAGGGTCTATTTATATAATAGAGATAAAAAAGAGTTTGAAGAGTTAGATGGAGTTGATGAGATATATACCATATTAGATGGAGAGATTGATAATTTATTAAAAGAGGTAAATAAAATTCAATTTGAAATTGATAAGTTAGAAGAAAGTTTATATGAAGAGGATATTAAAGAGGATTTTATGCAAAATTGGCTCTTTTTAAAAAAGAAGATCTCATTTATAGAAGGGTTGGTTAAAAATAGCTATATTGCTTTTGAGTTATTTTTAAAAAGAGTATGTACCTTTTATAATAAAAAGTTTAAAAAAGAGGCATTAGGTGATTTATTAGAACATTTAAAAAGGGTAAGGGATATATCTATTGATGGAATTTTAAAACTTGATAATTTATATAATTTTTATACTGCTGTTGTAAATGAAAAGATGAATAAAAATATCTATATTATTACAATGTTATCTGCTATCTTTATGCCTCTTACTTTAGTAAGTAGCTTTTTTGGTATGAATACTGGAGGACTTCCTTTAAGCAATGATCCAAATGGAACATTAAAAGCGGTTATTATTACTCTTATTTTAGAAGTGATATTTATAGTTCCAATATTTTTTATTTCAAGATTTTCTATTAAAAAGAAAAAAGTATAATGGTGGACCCTACCGGGCTCGAACCGGTGACCTCCACGCTGCCAGCGTGGCGCTCTCCCAACTGAGCTAAGGGCCCTTCTTATAGAGCAAATTATATTAAAATATTTTTTAAATACCCTTAGCATTTGCTAAGGGTATAAAGAGTTATTAGCTATTTAGAGCTTCTACTGCTTTTAGCATTAATAATCCTGCTTCATTAATGCTATTTTTACCTAAATATTTAGCTTCTCTTGCTGCAGTATATGCTTTTTGGAAAGAGTCTGGCGATAGACCGCTAATTTTAATTGCCTCTTTAATATTTTTTGGCAATATTCTTACTTTTTGCTCTTTTACATATAAAGTTCCTACCTCTTTAATAGCCTTTACAACTCTATAAATTGTTGGATTAATTGGAGCTCCAAATCCATCTGGCACTCCACTCATTGCCTCATCCATCATTTTTCCAAATTCTGTTTCTACTATATGATTGTCTGGTAATATTTCAATAAAACCTTTTGCTTCTACTTTATCTAATGCCTCTAAGATTTTATGGCGCTCTTTTTCATCAAATTGATTTAGTAACTCTTCTAACTCCATTCCTTCACTTGGAATTAATTTAAATATTTGAGCCTCATATTTTGTCATATAAGGGAGTTTATTTGCTTTAGATAGCTCTTCATATAATAATCCAGATTTAGTAGGTTCATAAGTTCCAAGAATTCTCTCTTTTCTACCTTCTAAAATCCACTCTTTATTTGGAGATGCAAATAGTTTTTGAGAGATTGTAAGAGTCTTAACACTCCATGAGTGAATTGCCCTTTCATCTTGTTGATCTTCAAGTACTTTTTTACCATTATCAGTTATATAATATACCTCTTTTCCTTTTTGATCGATTCCCTCTTTAATTAATCCAAAAGCTTCAAGAGAATATAGATAAGATCTTAAATCAAAATTATTTTCAAACCACTCTACCATATTTTTCAATTAGCTTTTTATATTCTCTAATTTTTCTATCTACAAGCTCTCTTTTAATCTCCTCAAATGTTGGAGTCTCTTCAGGATTAGAAGTTGTTTTTTCATTCCAAATTTTATCAATACTCTTTAGTGTCTCTATCTCTTCAAGCTCTATTGCAAAGCTTTTAATCTCTTTTTGAGGCATATCTTTTAAAATTCTATAAACCTCAAGTGCACTCTCTCCAGCTTTTGTTAAGTTATCAATATCACTAATATATCCAAGCTCTTCAAGTTGAGTTAAAGAGTCTAAATCTATCTCTTCACCATCTGCAACTTTTGCTATATCTTCTAAAATAGATAAATCTAATACACTTCCTTCATTGCTCCATCCACCAAAAGATAGAGTCTCTTTTATAGCTTTTCCAAGTGCAGTAAAAGTATAATAGTCTCCATGTGGAATAGAATAAGCAATAATTCTCATTGCCTCTAATAGGTCTTTTAAATTACCTTCTGCTAAAAGATATGTAGCATCTGTTGGTCCCATTGGAGATTTTCTTATATAATCAGCCATTTTTGCATCAATTGAGATTTGAGGCTCTGTAATTTTGTATACTTCATATAGATCTATTGCCTCTTTTGTTAGATTTCCATTTTCATCTGCAAAAGCTCTCTCTTTTAATGGAGGAGTTGTTACATTTGTAGCTTTGTTTTTATTTCTAATTGCATTTTCAATCATTGCAATAATTTCACTGCTTACTATTTTAAAATTATCTTTTAGGGAGTCAAACTCTATACTTTTAGAGATATTTTCTAAAATTGAAGCTACAATTTTTCCACTATATGTTAACTCTACTTTTGCTGGGATTGGAAATCTAATTAAAGAGCTAAAACTAAGCTCTTCTACACTCTCTTGGTTTAATTTGGCAATATCGATAGTTTTTGAATCACTTCTATTTAGAGCTAAAAGAATCTTAGCACCCTCTTTCTTTATAACCATTGCAATTCTCCTTATATTTTTAATAAATGAAATTGTAGAGAATTAAAACTTAGGTTATGGGCTACTTAAGTTGCATTTTTAATTAAAAAAGAAAATTGTCACTAATTGCTTAAAAAATAGACATTTTTGAGTAGAGTTTTTGTTAAATTTTTAATAGACTTTTATCATCAAAATTTTAGTTAAAGGATAAGGGATGAAGAGAGTTCTTTTAATGCTTTTGCTTTTGAGCCCTTTTGCCTTTGGTGGAGAAGCACCAAAGATAGATACGGGAGATACTGCTTGGATGATTGTAGCTACTGCTTTAGTAATGTTAATGACTCCAGCTGGTTTGGCACTTTTTTATGGAGGTTTAACAAGAAGTAAAAATGTTTTAAATACTATTGGAATGAGCCTTTTAGCTTTTGCAATAGGTACAATTGTTTGGGTTATTGCAGGTTATTCTATTGCTTTTGGAAAAGGTGATTTTTTTGGAACTGGATTATTAATGTTATCTGGAATTGATCATAATATGGTTCATGATGGAACAGCAATTCCTGAGCTTTTATTTGTAGCATTTCAAGGAACATTTGCTGCAATTACTGTGGCTATTGCAAGTGGTTCAATGATTGAGAGAGTTAAGTTTTCTACATTTATTATATTTGCTGCAATTTGGATTTTGGTAGTTTATGCCCCTATTGCTCACTGGGCATGGGGTGGAGGAGAGACTCTAAATTTTGGTGAGATAGATTTTGCTGGTGGAACTGTTGTTCATATTAATGCAGGAGTTGCTGGATTTGTTGTAGCAATGCTTTTAGGAAAGAGAAGAGATTATGGTAAAAGTGCTATGAAGCCTTTTTCTCCAGTTCTTGTAGTGCTTGGAGCATCTTTGCTTTGGTTTGGATGGTTTGGGTTTAACGCAGGAAGTGAGGTAGCAGCTGATGGAGTTGCAGCTAATGCATTTTTGGTTACAAATGTAGCAGCAAGTACAGGGGTAATTGGATGGCTTATTATTGAATATTTATTATATAAAAAGGCTACTTTAGTGGGTGCTGCATCTGGTGCTGTTGCTGGACTTGTAGCAATTACGCCAGCAAGTGGAACTGCTGATGTAGTTGGAGCTTTAATTATTGGTTTAGTTGGAGGAGCTCTTGGCGCATTTGGTGTATCTAAACTTAAAAAGATCTTTAAAGTTGATGATTCATTAGATGCTTTTTGGGTACATGGACTTGTAGGAATTTGGGGATCAATTGCAACAGCTATATTTGTAGCTCCATATTTAATGGAAAAAGATTATTCAATTGGAGCTCAATTAATTAAACAGCTTGAGGCAGTAGGACTTACTATTGTATATAGTGCTATTATGACTGCAATTGTATTTTTTGTAGCTTCTTTACTAACTGGTGGTGGTAGAGTAGATGAAGAGACAGAGATTATGGGACTTGATGAGTCAGTTCATGGAGAAAAAGCTATTAATCTATAAAGGATAGGATATGAAAAAGATAGAAGCAATTATTAAACCATTTAAACTTGATGAGGTAAAAGAGGCTTTAACAG
>JAADEQ010000039.1 GCA_013153345.1 Campylobacterota bacterium
CGAATCCAAGTAGATAAAGCAATTGAATATTTGCTTAATAGATAATTTTTATTTGGATTATGTCAGTTTAATATTATATTTAATTAAACTGACATACATGATGCCAGTTTGAAAATAAGAGTTTTAATTAACTGTGTAACGTAAAATTTAATTTATATTAAAAACTAAGTGGCAATAAGTTTTATTTCAATAAGTACTTAAAGGAGAGAATTAATCTCCCCCAATTGTCTCATCAAATGGAAGTGGAATTGCGGTTTCATCAGGAATATAATCTTTTCCAAACTTCTCTTTTGCAATCTGCAATGCTTCAATTAAATCATCAATATTCTCATATGGGATATGAACTTTCCACTCTGGCTCTTTTATATTTCCATCTAAAGATACACCAATACTTACTACTGGCTCTGAATCTTTTCCATATGGTTCATTAATATGAGCTACACTTACTACTCCATCCTTTGTGCCGTGAAGATGAAAAAACTTAATTTCAGTCATACTTTTACCCATTTTTATCTCCTTTTTTGATTAATGAGCCCATATTATAAATTATTTTAAAAATATTTTTTGCTATCTGGGTTACATTTTTTAGAAAATATCTATTCTCATTAAAAGAATCTAAACTATTTTAATCCTTTAGAGTCGCCATAATATGGCCACTTTTGACACTTTTTCTTTTATAATCACTTAAGATTAAAAGGTGTATAATCCCGTATGATTGATATTTTATTCAAGGAGATATGAGATGAAAAAACTACTCTATTCAGTCGTTGCAATCACTTGTATAGCAAGTGCTGGAGGATATGTTGAATCAGCCACAACACCAGTTGAGCCAGTAATTCCACCATCTGTACCAGTAGTTGGAGGAAATAACTTCTATGTTGGAGGAGGGCTAAGCTTTGTTTCAGCAAGAGAGGCAGATGTGGATTTAGATTTTTTTGATGATAAAGATGGCCAAGATTTATTATTAAATGTAATGCTTCTAGCAGGATATAACTTTAATAAATATTTTAGTGTTGAAGCTAGAGCATCTACTTCTATTGCGCAAAAAGATTTTACTAAGCTAACTAGCTTTAGCCTCTTTGCAAAGCCACAATATCCAGTAACTGAAAACTTAACCCTATATGCGCTTTTAGGTTATGGATATGTTAAATTAGATGATTATGATGGAAGCAATGTAGATGTTAGTGAAGGTGCTTTTCAATGGGGGTTAGGAGCAAGTTATGATATAAATAATAAATGGTCAGTATTTGTAGACTATACCTCTTTAGGAAAAGATGTTGATGGAACAATTCTAACATCTAATGAAGCAGATATTGACTCTATCAATGTAGGAGTAATCTACAAATTTTAATCTCTCCCTTTTTGGGAGCTCTTGCCGCATAATTTCTTACTTTTTATCTATTTTCTCTATTTTAAGCTTTTTTAGTTATAATTGCGACTATTTTTAAAGTGGGTTATGCCTCAAAGACTCTAATGTGGGGTTTTTGGGGTGTAACCCACCAAAGATTCAAATCTCTAAAGAGATAAAATTTTTTAGAAAGGAACAAAATTGCCAACTATTAATCAGTTAGTTCGTAAAGAGCGCAAAAAGGTGAAGAAGAAATCAAAATCACCAGCATTAGTTAGTTGTCCACAAAGAAGAGGAGTATGTACAAGAGTTTATACAACAACTCCAAAAAAGCCAAACTCAGCACTTAGAAAAGTTGCAAAAGTAAGACTTACAAGTGGATTTGAGGTTATTAGCTATATTGGAGGTGAAGGTCACAACCTACAAGAGCACTCTATTGTTTTAGTTAGAGGTGGAAGGGTAAAAGACCTGCCAGGGGTTAAATATCATATTGTGCGTGGAGCGCTTGATACTGCTGGAGTTGCAAACAGAAAGCAAAGACGCTCTAAGTATGGTACTAAAAAACCAAAAGATAAAAAATAGAAAGATTTAAGAGCAGACTCTTTGGATAAACCTTCGTGCAAAGAGTTTGAGTAAATCAAAAAAGATTGAAGAAAGGAAAAGAATGAGAAGAAGAAGAGCACCAGTTAGAGAGGTTCTACCAGACCCAATATATAAGAGTAAAGTTGTAACAAAGTTTATTAATAAATTGATGTTAGATGGTAAAAAGTCTATTGCTGAGAAGATTTTATATAAAGCTTTAGAGAGAATTGAATCTAAAAGTGGCGAGAAGGGAATTGAGGTATTTAATAAAGCAATAGAAAATGTTAAACCTGTAATGGAGGTTAAGTCTCGCCGTGTGGGTGGAGCTACCTATCAAGTTCCAGTTGAAGTTAGACCAGTTCGCCAACAATCTCTTGCAATTAGATGGATTATTGATGCTGCAAGAAAGAGAAGTGAAAGAACAATGATTGAGCGTCTTAGCAATGAGCTAATGGATGCAGCAGCAGAAAAGGGTGCGGCGTTTAAGAAGAAAGAAGATACTTATAAAATGGCAGAAGCAAATAAAGCATTTGCTCACTATAGATGGTAAGGATAGAAGATGGGAAGAAGTCATCCAATTGATAAGGTTAGAAACATCGGAATTGCAGCGCATATTGATGCAGGAAAGACTACAACAACTGAAAGAATTTTATTCTATACTGGAGTTAGCCATAAAATTGGTGAGGTTCACGATGGTGCTGCAACAATGGACTGGATGGAGCAAGAGCAAGAAAGAGGTATTACAATTACAAGTGCAGCAACAACGTGTGAGTGGAAAGGGATTCAAATAAACATTATCGACACTCCAGGCCACGTTGACTTTACCATTGAGGTTGAGCGCTCAATGAGAGTTTTAGATGGAGCAGTTGCAGTATTTTGTGCAGTTGGTGGAGTTCAGCCTCAATCTGAAACGGTTTGGCGCCAAGCAAATAAATATGGAGTTCCAAGAATTGTATTTGTAAATAAGATGGATAGAGTTGGAGCTGACTTTTTTGAGGTAGAAAGACAAATTAGAGAAAGATTAAAAGCAAATCCAGTTCCAATTCAAATTCCAATTGGCTCAGAAGATAACTTCCAAGGTGTAGTTGATTTAGTTAATATGAAAGCAGTTATCTGGGATGATGACCAAAGCTTAATGGGTCAAAAGTTTGAAGTAACTGAGATTCCAGAAGAGCTAAAAGAACAAGCTGAAGAGTATAGAGAAAAGCTAATTGAAGCAGTTGCAGAGACTGATGAAGAGTTGATGGAAAAATATTTTAATGGTGAAGAGCTAAGCGTTGAAGAGATTAAAGCAGGTCTAAAAAAAGGGTGTCTTGATATGTCAATTACCCCAATGACTTGTGGAACTGCTTTTAAAAATAAAGGGGTTCAAACACTTCTTGATGCAATTATTGATTATCTTCCAGCTCCAACAGAGGTTCCTCCAATTAGAGGAGAGTATGAAGATGGAACTGAGACATTTGTTGAGTCAACTGATGATGGACCACTTGCATCACTTGCATTTAAAATTATGACAGACCCATTTGTTGGACAATTAACATTTGTTAGAATCTATAGAGGAATATTAAGCAGTGGTTCATATGTTCTAAATACAAACAAGAAGAAAAAAGAGAGAGTTGGGCGTCTTCTTAGAATGCATGCAAATAAAAGAGAAGAGATTGATAAATTATATGCAGGAGAGATTGGAGCAGTTGTTGGACTTAAGCATACTCTAACTGGAGATACTCTTGCAGATGAGAAAGACCCAGTAATCTTAGAAAAAATGGAATTCCCAGACCCAGTAATTAGCGTTGCAGTTGAGCCAAAAACAAAAGCAGACCAAGAGAAGATGAGTATTGCACTTCAAAAGCTAGCTCAAGAAGACCCAAGCTTTAGAGTTCATACTGATGAAGAGAGTGGTCAAACAATTATTTCTGGAATGGGAGAGCTTCACCTTGAAATTATTGTAGATAGAATGAAGCGTGAATTTAAGGTTGAAGCAGAAGTTGGAGCGCCACAAGTTGCATATAGAGAGACAATTAGAACTCCAGTTGAGCAAGAGTATAAATATGCAAAACAATCTGGTGGACGCGGACAATATGGACATGTATTTATTAAAATTGAGCCAAAAGAGCCAGGTAGCGGATATGAGTTTGTTGATGAGATTAAAGGTGGAGTAATTCCAAAAGAGTATATTCCTGCAGTTGATAAGGGTATTCAAGAGGCGATGCAAAGAGGTATTCAAGCAGGATATCCAGTTGAAGATGTAAAAGTTACTCTTTATGATGGAAGCTACCATGAAGTTGACTCTAGTGAGATGGCATTTAAACTTGCAGGCTCAATGGCTTTTAGAGAGGGAGCTAAAAAAGCAAACCCAGTTATCTTAGAGCCAATTATGAAAGTTGAAGTAGAAGTGCCAGAAGAGTATATGGGAGATGTTATTGGAGATATCTCTAAAAGAAGAGGTCAAGTTAATGGAATGGGTGAAAGAGGTGGAAATAAAATTATTGATGCATTTGTTCCACTAGCAGAGATGTTTGGATACTCAACAGATTTAAGAAGTATGACTCAAGGTAGAGCAACTTATACTATGGAATTTGACCACTATGAAGAGGTTCCATCAAATGTTGCTAAAGAGATTATTGAAAAGAGAAACGGTTAATTAGGTTTCTTTATAAAAAGTATAGTAGATTTCCGCTTCCGCGGAAATGACGGGGTATTGTAATAGCATTATGTACCATCGTCATACTCACGCAAGTGGATATCTATAACTATACGATGACAACCACCGTCATCGTATAATGAAAATGGGTATCTATTTTAAAATAACTATATCTATCTAAATCTTTTAAAAATTCTATTAAAATCTAAACTAATTTTGCAAGTAGTATTATCAAAACTATAACTCTCAGTTGTAAAATCGCCCTCTTTATCGAATTTTGACTCTTTTAATTTATAAATTTTTGCTACTAAATCATCTGGATATACTAAAA
>JAADEQ010000137.1 GCA_013153345.1 Campylobacterota bacterium
AATGACCCAAATAAGAGCTGGTATAATCCACTTGATGCAATTAAGGCTTTTCCTCAAAAAGAGGGGCAGTTTGTTAAGTATATTGTTAGCAGTTATATAAGAAGTGTTTTGGAAGGAATTGAGAAAGGAGATTGGAAGAAGGCAAATGAGGCAGTTGATATAATCTCAAATTTTCAAAAGTTTTATGGCTCAGAGCTAATTCCTCCAAAGCAGAAAGTTGAGGCTGAAATATTTTATAATAGGGTAGATATCTTTGCTAAGTTGATGTTGGCTTATATTATAATTGGATTTGTATTATTAATTACTGCATTTGTTTCAATTGTAAAGCCAAATCTAAATCTTAAAATAGTTACACGTGTAGCAACTGCTGCTTTGGTTGTTACTTTGCTTCTTCATACAGCGGGATTGATTTTAAGATGGTATATTGCAGAGCATGCACCTTGGTCTAATGCTTATGAGTCAATTTTATATATTGCTTGGGCAACTGCACTTGCTGGATTTGTATTTGCTAAAAAATCGCCTCTCTCATTTGCAGCAACCTCAATCTTAACTGGTATCTTTTTATTAGTAGCTTATATTAGCTCACTAAATCCTCAAATTACAACTCTAATGCCGGTATTAAAATCATATTGGCTAATGATTCATGTTGCAGTAATTACGGCAAGTTATGGATTTTTAGGGCTTGGGGCTTTGCTTGGAATGTTTAATTTGATTTTGTTTATTGTAAATGGGAATAAGAATAAAGATTATATTATTAGAGCAGTCAAAGAGCTAACTATTATTAATGAGATAACTCTTTTAATTGGGCTTGCGCTACTAACGGTTGGAAACTTTCTTGGAGGAGTTTGGGCAAATGAGAGCTGGGGTAGATATTGGGGATGGGACCCAAAAGAGACCTGGGCAGCTGTTACAATTTTGGTATATGCTGCAGTTACTCATATGAGATTTGTGCCAAAATTAAACTCTATTTATCTATTTAATGTAGCTTCTTTATTGGCATATTTTAGTGTTATAATGACCTATTTTGGAGTGAATTATTATCTAAGTGGAATGCACTCATATGCAGCAGGAGACCCAGTTCCAATTCCAACTTGGGTATATTTTGCAGTTGCAGGGGTATTTATCTTAATAGTAGTTGCAAAAAGATTTGAGATTAAAGGAAAGATTTAAAATTAAGGCCTTTTTGGGCTATATAGGAGTTTTTAAGGTTTTTAATGAGATTAACAGATTATGAGATAGAAGCTATTATTAAAAGTTTTAAAGAGGTGTTTAAGAAAGGAGAGATATATCTATTTGGAAGTAGAGTAGATGATACAAAAAGAGGAGGGGATATAGACCTTTATATTATAACTCCAAAAGAGAACTCTACAATTGATAATAAGATAAAGTTTTTAATATCTTTGCAAGATAAAATCGGGGAGCAAAAGATTGATGTAGTCATCTCTAAAGATAAAAATAGACTTATTGAGCAAGAGGCAATTAAAAGAGGAGTTAAGTTATATGAGGGGTAAAGAGATTTTAAAAGAGAGACTTTATGAGTCACTTTTACATAAAAAAAGACTCTCTTATGCCAGAGATGTTTTAAAATTTATAATGCCATTAACTATTGAGAAATATAAGGAGTTAGATGATATTTTTATCTCCATAATTGACCAGATGTTATTTAGATTTTCAAAACTTCAAGATACATTAGGAGAAAAGGTTTTTGCTCTTATTTTAGAATTAGAAGGGGAGCAGGTTAAAAAGATGAGCTTTATTGATAGATTAAATCGTCTTGAGGAGTTAGAGATAGTTGATAGATTAGAGTGGATGAATCTAAGAATCAATAGAAATGAGATTGCTCATGAGTATAGCTATAATGAAGAGGATATTATAGAAAATATTAATTTTATATATGAGAGAAGTCAAAAATTAATTGAGATATTTGAGAAGATATATAGCTATTGTAATAAAAAATTTAAGATAGAGATTGAGTTAAAGGGAGCTAATGGATAAAAACTCAATAAAAGAGCTTTTAGAAAAAGAGATTAAGAAAAGAGATACAAAAGAGGAGCTAAGTTATGATAAACCAGACCCTTTAATTGTTGCTAAAAGATATAATGATGAGTATATTGCTTTAATTGCTGCGCTATTTGCCTATGGGAATGCAAAATTGATTGTAAAGTTTTTAGACTCTTTGGATTTCTCTTTGCTTGATGAGTCAGAAGAGAAGATAAAAAAGGAGTTAAAAAACCACTACTATAGATTTCAAAAGCCTCAAGATGTAGTTGATATATTTTTGACTATAAAGAGATTAAAAGAGATTGATTCAATTGAGAATATTGTATATGAGGGGTATAAAAAAGAGGGAAGTTTGCTTGATGGGCTTTGGAATTTAATATCTACTATTAGAGGGCTTAATTCAAAGAGTAGCCACGGATTTGACTTCTTTTTTCTAAAACCTGCCAAAAAAATTGCTGGAGCTGGAACCTATAAGAGATATTTTATGTATTTTAGATGGATGGTAAGAGAGGATAATTTGGATATGGGGCTTTGGAAAAGGATTAATAAAAAAGATTTAATAGTCCCTTTAGATACCCATCTATTTAATGTCTCAAGAAAACTTGGATTGCTTCAAAGAAAAAGTTATGATTTAAAAGCAGCCCTAGAGCTTACTGATACTCTAAAAGAGTTTGATAGAGATGACCCACTAAAGTATGATTTTGCAATATATCGGCTTGGGCAAGAGGGGCTTTTGAAATAATCTTTTGGATATAATTTTATAATTTTTAGTAGAGGAGCAAAGGTGAAGAGAAATATTGCAAGTGCAAGAATTAATATTGAGAGTTCAAAGCTTTTAAAGGAGCTTAATGACTCATTGCCATTTGATAAAGAGCTCTATAAAGAAGATATTATTGGCTCAATAGCTCACTCAAAAATGCTCTATAAGCAAGGAATAATTACTAAAGAGGATTTTTTGGCAATTCAAAAGGGGCTAAATGAGCTTTTAGAAGAGATTAGTAGTGGTAAGATTGAATTAAATGAAGGTGATGAAGATATACATATGGCAATTGAGAGGTTGCTAACTCAAAAGATTGGAGATGCTGCAAAAAGAGTTCATACTGCAAGAAGTAGAAATGACCAAGTGGCAACCGATTTTAGATTATATGTGATGAGTAATAATTTAGAGATTGCAAGACTTATTAAAGAGGTAATTAAGAGCTTTTTGAATTTGGCAAAAAGACACACTACAACGCTTCTTCCTGGAATGACCCATTTGCAACATGCTCAGCCAATCAATTTTGCATATCATCTATTGGCATATGTGGCGATGTTTAAAAGAGATTATGAGAGATTTATTAGTAGCTATCAAAGAAACAACTACTCGCCGCTGGGGTGTGCGGCGCTTGCTGGAACTCCTCATCCAATTGATAGAGAGCTTACTGCAAAAGAGCTTGGCTTTGAAGAGCCAACAATAAACTGCCTTGATAGTGTTAGTGATAGAGATTTTGCGTTGGAGATTTTATTTAATATTGCAACACTAATGATGCATCTTAGCCGATTTGCTGAGGAGGTAATAATTTGGAGTACGAGTGAGTTTGGTTTTATTAAGTTAAGTGATAAGCATGCTACTGGAAGCTCAATTATGCCTCAAAAGAAAAATCCAGATATCCCAGAGCTGCTTCGTGGAAAGACAGGAAGAGCATATGGTAATTTAATGGCGCTTCTTACTACTATGAAGGCTTTGCCTCTAGCTTATAATAAAGATACTCAAGAGGATAAAGAGGGGGTGTTTGATAGTGTTAAGACTGCAAAGCTCTCTTTAATGGTTTTAAAAGAGATGGTTGATGAGATGGAGGTTAATAGAGAAAAGATGGAGCAAGCTTGCAAAGTTGGCCATCTTAGTGCAACTGATTTGGCTGATTATTTGGTTAGGAATTTAAATATGCCATTTCGTGATGCATACTATTTAGTAGGAGATATTGTAAATAGGGCAGAGGAGTTAAATAAAGATATTAGCGAGTTAAGTTTTGAAGAGTTAAAAGAGCTTGATAGTAGATTTAAAGAGGATGTTGTTGAGGTGCTTAATATAAGAAACTCTATGAATGCTAGAGATAGCTTTGGGGGAACCTCTACAAAAAGGGTAAAAGAGCAGATAGAGATTTTTGATAAGTGGCTAAGTGAGATTGAGAGCTAGGTTGCAAAAAAGGAGAGGGGGTTTGGGTATAATAGAGTAAAAAAGGAGCTAAGATGTCAAGCCATAAGTATCATAAAAAGCTGGAGCAGATTAAAGATGCAATTGCAAATAGTGATTTAAGCGAAGAGGAAAAGAGTGAGGCTTTTAAGCTAATTGAGGAGTGGTATATTGAAGATAAGGCGATGGAGATGCTATTTAAGGAGCTGGGGGAGAAACTGAGTAAAATTAGTGCAAAATTGACTCCTATCTTAAAAGAGCTTGGATTAATTTAATCTTTTTTAGCTACTATTGCTCTAAAAAAGGGAGAGTATGAGTTTACCAAATTGTCCAAAATGTAGTAGCATCTATGTATATGAGGATGGAGAGTTGCTAGTTTGTCCTGAGTGTGGGTATGAGTTTACTAAAGAGTCTTTGAAAGAAGAGGGGCTAGTGGTAAAGGATGCAAATGGAAATATCTTAAAAGATGGAGATAGCGTTGTAGTAATAAAAGACCTAAAGGTAAAGGGCTCTTCTTCTACCATAAAAGTTGGAACAAAAGTTAAGAATATACGCCTTTGTGAAGGGGACCATAATATCGATTGTAAAGTCCCTGGAATTGGGGCAATGAAGCTAAAATCTCAATTTGTTAAAAAAGCCTAATCTTTTTTGGGCTTTGTTTTTTCTTCTATTTCTTCTTTTTATTAGTTATATTTTGTAACTTA
>JAADEQ010000158.1 GCA_013153345.1 Campylobacterota bacterium
CTCCCTCATTATAGTAGTAAACAAAGGAGATAGTAGAGGAGATATTTATAAATAATATTACACCTCTAACCTCCTTTTTGATTTTTTTAGATATAATTTTGCTCTTCTATTTTTAGAAGTCCTAAACTTCATTTTATAAATCTCTCTTTATATTTGATTTATTTAATGAAGTTAAAAAATTTAATATAAAGAGAAAGTATGAAATTTGATGATTTTAACTTAAAAAAAGAGCTACTTGAAGCAATTAATAGTGCTGGATTTAAAGAGCCAAGTCCAATTCAAAAAGAGGCAATTCCAAAAATCTTAGATGGAGATGATTTAATTGCTCAAGCCCACACAGGAACAGGAAAAACTGCAGCTTTTGGCCTTCCAATCTTAAATATGCTAAAAAAGGACCAAAATGCAGAGGCTTTGATTATTGTGCCAACAAGAGAGCTTGCAACTCAAGTTAGTGATGAGATATATCGCTTTGGAAAGTTTTTAGGAGTAAAAACCTCAACAATTTATGGAGGAAGCTCATATGAGCGTCAGATAAAAAACTTTAAAAACTCAAATGTAGTAGTTGCAACTCCAGGAAGATTAATTGATTTGTTAAAGAGCAAAAAAATTGAGCTATCTCCAAGATTTGTTGTATTAGATGAGGCTGATGAGATGCTTGATATGGGCTTTTTGGATGATATTAAAGAGATTTTCTCACTTCTAAAAAATAAAGAGCACCAAACCTTAATGTTTAGCGCAACAATGCCAAAGCCAATTAAAGAGCTTGCAAACCAGATTCTAAAAAATCCAACAACCATTAAAATAACTCAAAACAATATCACCAACTCCAATATAAAGCAGAATTTTTATGTGGTAAAAGAAAATCAAAGAGATGATGCTCTAGTTAGATTAATTGATTTTAAAGACCCAAAAAAGGCCATTGTATTTTGCAGAACCAGAAAAGAGAGTGATAGAATTGCAAATATGCTAAACTCAAAAGGGTATAACGCCTCAAGTCTTCATGGAGATATGTCTCAAAGAGAAAGAGAAGAGGTAATGAGAGGCTTTAGAAAAGGAGATATTGAGATTTTAATTGCAACTGATGTTGCTGCGCGCGGACTTGATGTAAATGATATAACGCATGTATTTAACTACCATATCCCTTTTAATAGCGAAAGTTATGTCCATAGAATTGGAAGAACTGCAAGAGGTGGAAAAGAGGGAGTTGCTATCTCAATTGTAACTCCAGATGAGTTTAATGCACTAAATAAAATCCAAAAGAGTGTTGGCTCAAAACTTGAAGCAAAAGAGGTTCCAACAATTGATGATGTCTACTCTAAGCAACAACAAAACTTTATTGAAGAGATTAAATCAAAACCAACCAACCAAAAGGCTTATGAGCTAGTTCAAAAGCTAATAGAAGATGAAAATCTTAACGAAAAAGAGGTTGCGATAAAGCTTGCTTCAATGCTTCTTAAAAATAATAAAATAAAAGGGGCTAATGAGATTGGCTTAAACTTAAATGAGATTGAAAAATTAATCAAAAACTCTCACAAAGCTAACAAAAGAAGGGCAAAAAGAAGAAGAAAAAGATAATCTTCTTCCCTAAAAAATCATCCCCTCAGTTGGGCTTGAAGCTGTTGCAAATGGCTTTTTAGGAATTCTTCCAGCCTCATAAGCCTTTCTTCCAGCAATTACTGCATATTTCATCGCTTCAGCCATCTTAATTGGGTCCTTTGCCCCAGCAATTGCAGTATTAGTCAAGACTCCATCTGCTCCAAGCTCCATTGCAACACTTGCATCACTAGCAGTTCCAATCCCAGCATCAACAATTACTGGCACACTCACAGCCTCTTTTATAAAAACCACATTAAATCTATTTTGAATCCCAAGACCGCTTCCAATTGGACTCGCTAATGGCATAATAGCATCTGCTCCAGCATCCTCTAGACGTTTTGCAATAATTGGGTCATCATTTGTATAGGCCATTATAGTAAAACCATCTTTTTTCAATACTTCACACGCCTTAATTGTCTCAATAACATCTGGATAGAGAGTCTTTTGAGTATCTCCAATAACTTCAAGCTTAATTAAATCGATTCCTGTTGCCTCTCTGGTTAATCTAAATAGAGTAATTGCCTCCTCAGCAGTAGTACATCCAGCAGAATTTGGCAAAAACTTCACATTTGAATCTTTAAAATAGTCCATTAAATTCTCTTCATCTGGATTGGTAATATTAACTCTTCTAACAGCAACAGTTATCATCTCAGCTCCACTTGCAATTGTTGCTTCATAGGTTGTCTTAAAGTCTGGATATTTTCCACTTCCCACAATTAAACGGCTATTAAACTCATATTTTCCAATCTTTAACTTATCACTCATCTTCTACTCCATATTAAATTTTGCCTATTCTACAAAATTACCCTTAAATAAAGAGTAATCACCCACTCAATATCACATCAAGTGTTACTAAAATAAAAAAGATAAAGCCAAGATAGCCATTTATGGTAAAAAAGGCTCTATCTATTTTTTTAAAATCTTTTCTAACCAGATAGTGTTCATAAAAAAGCATAAGTGCAGCAACAATTATAGCAATATATGAAAAAACTCCCAAAGAGGCCTCTTTTACAAACATATACCAACAAATAATAGTAATTAAATGAAAAAAAGCAGCTAAATTTAGAGTATTTTGTGCTCCAAGTTTGGCTGGAATTGAGTGAAGTTTGTGTTTTTTATCAAACTCCATATCCTGCAAAGAATATAATAAATCAAATCCAGCAACCCAAAAGGTAACCCCAATACTTAAATATATAACCCATAAAGGAATATCTGCAAGCACTGCAACTGCTCCTGCAATTGGTGCAAGCCCCAAAGAGATGCCAAGAACAATATGAGCTAATGCACTAAAGCGCTTAAAAAGAGTATATGCTCCAAGAATAAATAAAATTGGAATTGAGAGCTTAAAGGCAAGAGAGTTTATAAAGTAAGCTACTACTATAAAAATAGCCCCATTTATTATTATAAAAACTAACATCTCTTTCGTGCTAACCCTTCCATCAACTGAAGGGCGATTTTTTGTTCTTGGATTTAGCGCATCAATATCTCTATCTAAATAGCGGTTAACCCCCATTGCAAAATTTCTTGCACTAATTGCTGCAAGCGCTCCTAAAAAAAGAAGCCGCCAGCCAAACCATCCTCGCGCTGCAACTACCATTGCTAAAAATATAAAAGGCATAGAAAAAATGGTATGCTCAAAAACAACAAGCTCGCTAAAGTTTTTTAGTTTTTGCTTCATGGGTGAGGAATCTTTATATTTGAATTTAATAAATAGGCAATAAGTGCTACAAAAATAGCAACAACCCACTCATTAATTACCCCAAAAGTGTGATATAGCAAATAAAGAACCCATAAAAGTATTGCTCCAAGAGGAGTTGGAACTCCAATAAAATATCTACTAACCTCCCCTGCATTGGTATTTAGATTAAAATTAACAAGCCGTCTTAAGCCGCTAATTATATAATAGATAAATATTAATCCAATAATAAAAGCTTCAATATTACTATTAAATTCTAAAGAGTAATATAGCAAAAATGCTGGCATTATAACAAAGCTTAAAAAGTCTGCAAAGCTATCAAGCTCAACTCCAAACTCAGTTGATAAATTAAATTTTCTTGCAATCTTGCCATCTAAAATATCAAGCGCTCCTGCAATCCAAGCTAAAATTATTGCAACTAAAAACTGCTTTTGAGTAACAAAATATAAAGCTACTACTCCAAGGGATACATTTGCAAAGGTAATTAGATTTGCAAGATTAAAGTGGTTATTTTTATCAAAAAGATTCATCCAGTTACCTTTTTTGGCTGATATTATAGCAAATTTAGCTATTATAATATTTATGAAAAGAGATATTTTTGCAATTGTAGGACCAACTGCTAGCGGTAAAAGCGATTTAGCCCTTAATTTAGCTAAAAAGATTGATGGAGTAATTTTATCTGTTGATTCATTAAGTATCTATAAAGAGATTGATATTGCCTCTGCAAAGCCCTCTAAAAAAGAGCTAAAAGAGATACTTCATTTTGGAGTTGATGAGATTTTTCCAAACCAAAAGTTTGATGTAATAAAATTTATTGAAATCTTTAAAAAGGCAAAAAGTTACGCTTCAACACATCAAAAACCTTTAATTATTGTTGGAGGAAGCAGCTTTTATCTAAAAATATTAACTAGTGGAATTAGCCAAACCCCACCAATTTCTAATGAGGCAAAATTAAAAACACAAAAGCTTTTAAAAGATATTAAAAAAGCTTACACCCTTTTAGAGCAAATAGATAGCTCATATGCCAAGCAAATAGAGCCAAATGATAAATATAGAATTCAAAAAGCATTAGAGCTTTATTTTGAGATAAACACCCCTCCAACAAATTTTTTTGCAAAAAATCCTCCAACTCCAATAATGCCTAATTTAGAGATTTTTGAAATTGAAATTAATAAAGAAAAGCTAAGAGAAAGAATTGCTCTAAGAACTAAAAAGATGATTAAAATGGGACTAATTGATGAGGTCTTTTATTTAGAAAAAAAGTATAAAAGAGCAATAAATCCCCTAAAGGCAATTGGGATTAAAGAGAGCCTTGATTTTTTAGATGGAAGAATTAGTTTAAAAGAGCTTGAAGAAAAAATTATAATAAATACTGCAAGGCTTGCAAAAAAGCAGATTACTTTTAATAAAACTCAGCTAAAAATAGCCTTTAGGGGTTTGCCAGAAGAGATTTTTAATCTTTTACTTTAGTTCCTCCAAAAGAGTGTTCTCCTTCAAATCCTCTTTTTATTCCAGCCTCTTTTACATAATCACAAAATTTTGGCTTTCCATCGGCTGAGGT
>JAADEQ010000022.1 GCA_013153345.1 Campylobacterota bacterium
TAGGGATATTTTTTATCTCCCCACCAAACTCAAACTTTTTTCCCTCTTTTTTAGTAGCTATATATTTTTTCCAGGCTATATATACGTTGGTAAATAAAACTACAAACGCTAAGGTATAAAGTATCGCCCCTATTTTTATAATTGGACTCCAAATAAAAGAGAATAAAAAGAAGATAAAAGAACTACTATATATATAGAAAGTTAAACGCACTATTTTAGGATGGATTACCTCATGCATCATTGGCGCATTAAAATAGCCTTGAGCATTTAAATGAAACCAGACTAAAAATGGAACTATCTTATAGCTCATTGCAAATATAGCGCTTATTGCAAAAAAGCTAAAAAATATCCCTAAATAGAAATAGTTTAGAGGAAAAAATATATCTATAAATAAAAATAGCACAAAAAGAAGGAGTGAGCCCATTGAAAGAAGCCAAAACCAAATTGTCGCATCATTTACTTTTCTTTTTCTTTTTACTAATCTTACAATTGTTAAGATAGCAAAAAGTGCTAATATTGCTGCAATTATATATTTTAAAAAAGTAAGTTTAAAAATTAGCTCTATTAAAAGAAGAGCAAATATTAAAAGAGGAGCATATTTAGCAAACCACGATGGATAGGCTAATGTTACATAAAACATCTCAATTACTTGAAATGCCACTGCCATAATTAGAAGTGAGACCCATCCAAATATTGCAAAGCTTATATGAATCTCTTTAACTAGCAAATAGTCAGTATCCCATCCAACTCCAACTCGCACCAATAAAAGGGCAAAACCTATTAAGGTTAAAAAGAAAAGAGAAAATAGAGAAAGAAGCATTCCAAAAGAGGAGTTATTATGAGTAATTGATAAAAGCTCTTTAGTTAAAGTATAAAAGGCTCCTAAAAGAGCAGCTGATAGAAAGAAAATAGCAAATAAAGAGATATTAAAAGAGCTGGTATAAAAGGTAGCTATTAAAAATATTACTCCTATTAATAAAGAGTAGTGAATCTTTAAAGAGGTTGGTATTGGGGTTAAAATGGCTGCTCCACACAAAACTGGTAACATCTGAAATAAAGCACCTAACATAAAAGAGGCCATTACCCCTAGCGTTAAAATATGAGTTAAAATAATTGTATGAGTAGAGGCAATTTCAAATATATTAGGTGCAAATAGGGCATACAATCCAGCTACTATTCCAAAAAAAGAGCCTGTTAAAAAAAATCTTAATACTACCTTAATAGGAGGGGCTTGGTTTAGAGATAATCCACTATTATTAAACATTTTCTATCTTCTCTTTTAATAGCTCTTCTAAATTAATATTTGGATTAGGAGAGATAATAATATGCCACTGCTTATTTTGCTCTTTAGAGATATAATTTAAATTGTGCTCTTGAGCTAAAGCCAATAGAGGAATAGGCTCTTTTCGATGAATCATATAGTAGTAGCTATTATTATCAAGCTGCTTTAAGATATCAATTGACTTTTCCAAAGGAGCTGGATGCTCTAGCTCTCTTGCATCTAAAAAGAATCTTTTCAAGGCTCAACCTTTTCCATTTTTGAGATTACCTCCTCTTTTTTAGCAGCATCAAATACTCTATCACACATTGCATAAAGCATCTGCTCCTCTTTCATATTATGTTGCTGCAGCAAAATCATCATCGATTCAGCCAAAGATAGATATGCATCTTTATCTTCTGCCTCAATTGCTTGAGCCATCTTCCCCATCAAACCTCTTACTTGGTCATGCTCATACCTCATTACCATTGTAGGCCCATCACTACTTCCAGTCATATTTTCAAACTCTGGAAATAACTCCTCTTCCTCTTTTTTAAAATGGTGCAAAGTCTCATCCGCAAATTTTAAAAACTCCTCTTTAGCCTTTTTAAAATCCCCCTTTGCAGCAGCCTCTTCAGCCTTAGCAAATATATCATCACACTCTCTATGCTCTTTTACCAAATAGTTGCTTATCTCCATTTTTATCCTTTATTGACAATTTTTATAATCTTATTCCAAATATCTTTATTTAATAGCATATTTTTTACTCTATCTTGCCATAATCTTTCAAATTCTTCCAATTCCTCTTTTGATGCTACATTTTGTAACGCTTTTTGAAGAAGAGTTTTCATTTTAGCATCTGGCTTTACTACTGAAGTATCAATATTAATCTCTAAAAAAGCAGACCCATCTAGCTTGCTAAATCTAATCATACTATTTAAAGAGCTATTCCCATAACTTATTAAATCCTTCCTATTAAATTTTCCTCCTATTCCACTAAATCCACACTTATCACTACACCCCAAAATAAACCCTAATGTATTCCCAATTACACCGGTTACTCCACTATCACACTCCTCTTTAAACTCAATCTTTATTTGACTCCTAAGAGGTATCTCACCTTTATAAAAATAATCCACCACTACCTTAGCAGCAATATAACTGCTTGCAATAGTGGGACAAGAGTGGCCTGCTAACTTAACACAATCGATATAACCAATCTCTACTATTCCCTCTTTTGTTGCCCCTAAAAATTGACTCAACTCATCTTTTAATATAAATTTTTCTACCTCATCATAAAACTTTGGATACTCCATACTCTTCCTTTCTATAAACTTTTAGAGAGCTCTTTTAGCTCCTCTTTATATCTATTTATATCAAACTCCTTAACTCTAGCAACCTTATCCTCAATAGCAGCCTTAGCAACTGCTGGAGCCACATAATAAAGAACCCTCTTATCAAATGGTTTTGGAATAATATAATCTTTTCCAAATGAGAGCTCATCTAGCTCATAAGCCTCTAGCACCTCTTTTGGAACCTCCTCTTTAGCCAAATCTGCCAGTGCAACAGCAGCAGCCATCTTCATATGCTCTGTTATATGGCTTGCTCTAACATCCAATGCTCCTCTAAAAATAAAAGGAAACCCCAATACATTATTTACCTGATTTGGATAATCACTCCTTCCAGTAGCAATAATAGCATCATCTCTAACCTCTAAAATCTTCTCTGGCAATATCTCTGGAGTAGGATTTGACAATACAAATATAATAGGATTTTTATTCATCGATTTTATCATATCTTTTGTTACTAAATCTGGCCCTGATAGACCCAAAAGCATATCAGCTCCCTCAATTGCCTCTTTGAGATTAATGCAACAATCACTATCTATTGCAAACTCCTCTTTATATCTATTTAAATCATGACGTCTAGTAGTAATTACTCCCTTAGAATCCACCATAATAATATTATTAGCACCAAGAAGCTTATACATTTTCGCACAAGCAATTGCAGCAGCTCCAGCTCCTATAATTACAATCTTCATTGTAGAGATATCTTTTGAAGGGTCTAAACGCAAAGCATTAATAAGACCAGCAGTAGTAATAATAGCAGTACCATGCTGGTCATCATGCATAATAGGAATATCTAGCTCCTGTTTTAATCTCTCCTCAATCTCAAAACACTTAGGAGCTTTTATATCTTCTAAATTAATTCCACCAAATGTAGGGGCAATAGCCTTAACAGCATTTACAATATCATCTACACTCTTTACACTAAGCTCAATATCATAAGCATCAATATTTGCAAACTTTTTAAAGAGGACTGCTTTTCCCTCCATAACCGGCTTTCCTGCCACATCTCCCAAATCTCCTAAACCCAATACAGCACTAGAGTCACTAATTACTGCTACCAAATTGCCTTTATTAGTATATTTATAAGCTAGTAATCTATCTTTTGCTATCTCTAAACAAGGTTCTGCCACACCTGGAGTATAAGCTAAAGAGAGCTCCCTTTGAGTTGTGCAGGGTTTTTTAATTTCAATCCCAATCTTTCCACCTATATGATAGTTTAACGCCTCTTCTTTAGTCACTTTTTGCATAATAATTCCTTATTTATATAAATAAGGAATTATAACTTAAAAAGATGTAAAAAGTGTAAAAGTTATCAAAATTTTTACTCCTCACTCTCCTCTTTTACACTTTTTTTAGCACCACTCTCCTCTTTTTTTGCATATTTTTTCAACTCAGTTGGAGTAATATTTATTAGCTTTGCAATCTCCTCCTCACTATCTTCTAAACTAGAGCTACTCTCATGCAAAGTAGCATCATAAGTTTGAATATTCCCAATAATAGAGCCTCCTTGCTCTGTTCTAATACCTTTAGTAATAATAATTCCCTCAATAGAGCCTCCACTAACCACCTCTAAAAGCTCACTTGCAATAACTTTTCCTTTCACCTCTCCTACAATCTTAATATTTTTACTCTTACACTCTTGGGCCTTAACCTTACCAGTTGAGCCAACCTCAATTGAATCAACTGACCTTATTATACCCTCTATTAAACCTCCCAAATAGGTCTTGGTGCTATTTATTACCCCATTAAATTTACCACTTTGAGTCACCTCTGTGGCAGTAGAGTAGATAGCCCCCTCAACCTCTCCAGCTATTTTAACATTTTTAGCCCTAATTGTCCCAACAACCTTAGCCCCTCTCTCTACAAATAATGTATCACTAATAGCAATATTACCCTCATAATATCCTCCTATAATTAAAGACCCATCACCCTCAATATCTGCTTTTACCCTAAGAGTATTAATAAGACTAGAGACATTTTTTGTTGGTGTCTTAATCATATCACTACTCTCAACTTCTACCTCAGCAACAGGTTTTGCCTCAGTTACAATCTCTTGCTTCTCTTCCTCTTTACTTTTGCTACTAAAAAATCCCATCATCTCATCCTCTTTCTTTAATTTAAATAATTATACAACAAAAATCACAAATGTGGTAGAAAACCTCTTCTCTTTTTAAAGTTATCAAGGAATATGGGAATATAGTTCCACTTTTTGAATATAGTTTAAA
>JAADEQ010000095.1 GCA_013153345.1 Campylobacterota bacterium
TAGCTCTATTGAGACAAAGAGAAATATAAAAGTTGTCTCTAATAATCCAGCTGAGGTTATTGAATCTTTGAATAAAGATGGGTATAACTTAACCTTTTTAGATAGATTATATATGAGATATTTTGCCCCTCCATTGGCTGGAAATGTCTATATCAATAAGACCAAGCTTGCTAGATATCAGTTTTTAAAGAAGCTATCTTATAAGTCGACTCACTATACTCCAATTACTATAATTCCAGGAGAGACCACCTATTTTGTGCTGCAAGATATTGCTAAAAAGCTAAATTTTAATCTTATTAAGCTTGCTAAGATATATAAAGAGGAGGCCCCTTTTAGTGAGGGGAATTTTTTGGCAGAGACATATAATATTCCTCTCTATTTTGATGAGAGGGCAACTATTAAGTTTTTAATTAAAAGTAGCTTTAAGGTCTATAAGAGAGTTTTGGCTCAAAATAAAATAGAATATAGCAATAAGACTCTAAAAAGATATCTTATTATTGCTTCCATTATTCAAAAAGAGGCGGCAAATAATAAAGAGATGCCTTTAATTGCTTCAGTAATATATAATAGATTAAAGAAAAATATGAGGCTTCAGATGGATGGAAGTCTAAATTATGGAAAGTATTCTCACCAAAAGATTACACCAGAGCGTATAAAGAGTGATAAGAGCTTTTATAATACCTATAAATTTAAAGGACTTCCAAAAGAGCCAGTTTGTAATGTCTCTTTAAATGCTCTAAAGGCTGCTATTAATCCAGCAAAGAGTGAGTATCTATATTTTATGAAAAAAGATGAAAAGAGTCATAGTTTTAGTAAAGAGTATAAGTCTCATTTGAATAATATTAAAAAGAGAAAAAAAGAGTTATCAAAAGAGTAAATCTATTTAATATAGAGTAGAAGTGGTACCTCGGGTCGGACTCGAACCGACACGGGCAAAGCCCACCAGATTTTGAGTCTGGCGCGTCTACCAATTTCGCCACCGAGGCATTAAAAAACTCTATATGAAATATTAGACTAATAGAGATTAAAAAGAGATTAAAAGTTTTATTTTTTTCTCTCTTCTTCAAGAAGCTTTTGGAGTTTTCTACTGGGCCTAAATTTTATTGTATATTTTGCTTTAATTTTTACTTTGGTAGTTGTGCCAGGAAGATATACTTCTCTCTCTTTTCTTTGAACAGGAACAAAAGAGCCAAATCCAATAAGCGATACAGGTTCTTTGTTTTTTAGCGACCTACTAATAATTTCAAAGCAATCATTAACAATTAGTTCTATCTCCTTTTGAGACTTTTTATGTACTTTTGCAAGTTCTTCAATAAGCATACTTTTTTTCATATCTCACCTTTAAACTAATTCCAATAAATGGTTATACTTACTAAAAGAATGATAGTAAATTAAGGGTTAAAAGAAGCTTAAAATTAAGAAGAGTAAAAGAAAACTTTTACTCTTGGGTCTCATTTTCTAAAATAGCTTTAAGTTTTTTGCTAGGTTTAAATCTTACTCCATACTTCTCTTCTACTTTTACTTTAGTAGTAGTACCTGGAATATAGATTTCTCTTGCATTCTTTTTCACAGGAACAAAAGAGCCAAATCCAATAAATGATACAGCCTCTCTTGCTTTTAGAGATTCAGTAATTGTATCAAGCATTGTATTGATAATAATCTCTACTTCGCTCTTTGGAAGTCCAGTCTTTTGAGCAATTTGTTGAACTAGCATACTCTTTTTCATAATCGATTCCTTTTTGAAAATATTTTATAATGCAAATATAACCAATCTATGTAAAGTCTATAAAAAATATTTCATTTTGAAATTTATATTTAAAGATTTTTTGGAGCTTTTTTCTAAGAGCCTTTTTATCTAAAGTGAGATTCTGATATGTTATAATATTACACTTTATTTTAGGAGATTGCGTGTTAGCTATATTTGCAACCATATTTACAATATCGATATATATACTATTTTCGACAATTTTTCATAATCTAAGTATTGTAGGGGCAATTGGAAAAGCAATTGGAGAGACCAATTTGGAGCTATTTGGGTATATTGCTTATATATTACCCATTTTTGTATTGCTTCCACTTTATAAGCTCTATAAAAATAAAAAGTTAAGGAATAAAAGTGAAATATATGTGGGATGGTCTCTCTTTTTGCTCTCTTTATTAATCTTGCAAGCTTTAGTGGTTAAAGAGTATGAGAGTGGTTTTTTTAGCACGATTATCTATCAATCTCTAATTCCTTATATTGGATATGCGGGATTATGGCTTATATTTTTTCTTACAATCTCATTAGCTATAAGTATTATTAATCAAAGTGGAATTGAGGAGATTGAGCAGATACTATCTCCAATTAATCGCTATTTGGAGAAGAGTTTTAACTATTTAATGGAGCTTTATAAAATAGTTGTTAAAAAATTTAAGAACTCTTCTACTTCAACTTCACTAGCACCAGTAGCTCCTCCTCCAACTCCAACTCCAACCAAAAGAAAAAGGAGTCCTTCAAAGAGTAGGAAGAAAAAGGAGGTAACAAAGGTTATAAAAGAAGAGGAGCTCTCCCCTATTAAAGAGGAGAATATTATTGATGTGGAGATAGAGAAAGAAGAGAGCATTGAAGAGCCAAAAGAGAGTAAAGGAAAGAGTTCAAAGAGAGGTAAAAAGAGTAGCTCTATTTTGGTAAATGAGTTAGAGGAGAATAAGAAGCTTTTAGAAGATATCGATTTAGGAAAGGTTGAAAAGCCCAAAGATTTTGTCTTGCCAAAATTGGACTTTTTACAGCAGCCTCCAAAAAATACCTATAAGGTTAATGAGGCAGAGATTGATAGAAAAATCAAAGAGCTGCTTGAGAAGCTAAAGCAGTTTAAGATTGAAGGGGATGTAATAAGAACCTATACAGGCCCATTAGTTACTACATTTGAGTTTAAACCGGCTCCAAATGTTAAGGTTTCCAAAATTTTGGGGCTTCAAGATGATTTGGCAATGGCTCTTAGTGCAGAGACAATTAGAATCCAAGCTCCAATTCCGGGGCGTGATGTAATTGGGATTGAGATTCCAAATGAGAAGTTTCAAACTATCTATCTTAGAGAGATTTTAGAGAGTAAAATATTTAAAAATGCAAAATCTCCTTTAACGGTGGCTCTTGGAAAGGATATT
This sequence comes from Campylobacterota bacterium, assembly GCA_013153345.1. Taxonomy (GTDB): domain Bacteria; phylum Campylobacterota; class Campylobacteria; order Campylobacterales; family Sulfurovaceae; genus JAADEQ01. The sequence goes on from JAADEQ010000095.1 coordinate 3,145, forward strand.
GTTGGAAATCCATTTGTTACAGATTTAAAAAAGCTTCCTCACCTCTTAATTGCTGGAACAACAGGAAGTGGTAAATCTGTTGGGATTAATGCAATGATTCTATCTTTGTTATTTAAAAACTCTCCTCAAGATTTAAAGCTTATCTTAATTGACCCAAAGATGTTGGAGTTTTCTATCTATAATGATATTCCTCATCTTTTAACTCCAGTAATTATTGAGCCAAAAAAGGCTGTTATGGCATTAGCTAATTTGGTAAAAGAGATGGAGAGGCGTTATCAATTGATGGCTAAAGAGAAGGTTAAAAATATTGATAACTATAACCAAAAGGCAAAGAGAGAGAATAAAGAGAAGATGCCTTTTATTGTTGTAATTATTGATGAGTTAGCAGATTTAATGATGACTGCAGGAAAGGAGGTTGAGTATTCAATTGCAAGGCTTGCTCAGATGGCAAGGGCAGCTGGAATTCATATTATAGTAGCAACGCAGCGCCCAAGTGTTGATGTTGTTACAGGGCTTATTAAGGCAAACTTGCCAGCAAGACTTAGTTATAGGGTTGGGCAAAAGATTGATTCAAAAGTGATTCTTGATACAATGGGAGCTGAGTCTTTATTGGGAAGAGGTGATGGGCTTTTTACTCCGCCGGGAATTACGGGCTTGGTTAGAATTCATGCACCATGGAGTACAGAAGAGGAGATTGAAGAGATTGTGGAGTTTTTAAAGGCTCAGCAAGCTCCAGAGTATGATGAGAGCTATTTGGAAGGAGATTCTGAAGATTCTTCTTTGGATGTTGAGGTTGAGTTAGATGAGCTTTATGAGAAGGCTAAAGAGATTGTAGTTAGTGAGAGAAAGAGCTCAATCTCTTATCTGCAGCGAAGATTACAGATTGGTTATAATAGAGCAGCTAATATTGTGGAGCAGTTAGAGCGCACTGGAGTATTGAGTCCTCCAAATAACAAAGGAAGTAGAGAGATTTTAATATAATATTTCAAAATAGAATTTAGCTTCTTATTTGGCTTTTAATTTGCTACTATTTTATAAAATATATTCTATTGAGCTATTTTATGAGAATAGTAGTTATATTTTTAGCAGCTGCTCCTTTTATGATGTCTATTTTTATTCTCTATTACTCTTTTTATATAATTCATCCTTTAAAGAGAGAACTTAGCTCCTATCATATAGAGTGGTTTAATAGATTGGCCAATAGTAGGTTAGAGATTAGATATTATAAAAAATCCTATATGGTTATTAAAGCAACTAAAGCCTCTTTAAGCTCAAATAGATTTAGATTATTAAGAGAGAGTTTTATCTTAAGAGGCTTTAAGCCATCAAAAATTAATAGCGAGGTTGTTGTTTTATTGCATGGTAAAAATGGAATAAAGGAGGACCTTTTGCCTCTTGCTGAAAGATTTGTTGCAATGGGGTTTATTGTGGTTGTGCCAGATTTGCCTCTTCATGGCAATAGTGTATATGGGGTGGGGGAGTATAGATTTTTAGAAAAGATATTGGATGATGCTAAAAAGCATATAAAATTAGATAAAGAGATTGCAATATGGGGCTTTTCTCTTGGAGGAGCCTATGCTCTTTTTAATTTTGGCTCTTCTAAATATAGATATGGGGCTTTGGCTCTTATCTCTGTGTTTGAAAGAGGAGATAAGGTAGTTAAAAATAGAATAA
>JAADEQ010000052.1 GCA_013153345.1 Campylobacterota bacterium
GACGCTTATTATTATCAATTAACCACCTCTGAAGCTTTACTAGCTCAACATGCAGCTCCAACATATGCTCTTCATAAAACTTTCTCTTTATCTTCCCACTCTTCTTAAACACCTTCTTAGGAGGCAAAATTAACTCAGGCAAGCTAGTAGAGTATATCACCTTTTGATTATGCATTAGACTCCTTTTTAAATATTATTATATCTTAACTCTCTATAAATGAGCTATCTTTTAAAAATCTCTTTAGCACATTTAGTCTCTTTCTTAAAAAAGAGCTCTTTACTTTTGTTATAGTCTCTATAAATCTTATCATCCCAACTACTATGGCAAATAATACATCTATATGCCTCCAAAACCCTTTTTATCTCATCTTTATTAAAAGCTCTTGCATTATCTCTTGAAAAACTCTGCAATGCTCTTCCATCTAAATCATTTAAGGCATCAATATTAAACTCAAAATCAAACCCACTCTTTTTAGAGTTAAAAAATGGTCTAAAAGTAACTTTATCCTCCCTATAGTGTAATACTCCATTTCCAACTCCAATTGCTGTGCTATTAATATGGCACTCAACACACTTTTTAGACCTTCCAACACTATGAGGACTCCAAGCTCCATATGCTAATGAGGTAAAGCCCTTTTTATACTCTCCACTCTCTTCATATATATTCATAATCACTTGACAACCAGGAGCTGCTGGCATAATCTTTTTATTATACCCAACTGCTAAAGTCTTATCTTCATACCTTAAAAAGCTTCTTAACTCTTGCCACTGCCCCTTTGTTTTTTTATGCTTTATCCAATCAAACTGCTTCCCACCCTTCAAATACACCTCATGACACCCATAACAGCTAGGCACCCACTGAGTATGACAAGCAGAACAATCAAGCCTTTGATGAAAAGAGTGGCTATGGTAAGGCCCCTTCAATAGAGGAAGCTCAATCTCCTTACCATCACTCTTTCTAAAAAATTTTATCTCTCCATCTATCTTTTGAAGATTATATAAAGGGGTATTCTTCTTTTTAGTTACCGCAACCAAATTTGATGGAATAGGAACCTTTCCATTAATATAGGCCAGCTTAATAGCCAATGGATACTCCAAAGCCTTTTTAAAGGTTGGATTGTGACAATCACTACAACTTATATCAACAGCATCCTCCATATGTAAATGCTCTTTATTATCCCCCATAACCCCAACCTCACTATGGCAATCTATACAGCTTAGCTTTCCTCTACTATGGTGAATATCGGCTGGAAGATTATAAAATCTTCTATGAATATCAAGCCTATTTACAACCTTTCCCCCTTTAAATATATTATAACCCTCACTCTCAAACCTTCCAATATAGCTTAAGCCTATCCTATTTGAGCGATTATGGCACTTTAAGCAAGTAGAGGTTTTAATATTAGTAGTAAACTTTGGATGTATAAAGCCATCAAGTTTAAATTTAGAGCGCCTCTTATCTTCTCTATGGCAATCGACACACCCCCCACCCCTCTTTGGCAGCTTCTTAAAAAATTCCTCTTTTTGATTTATATGACAGGCTGCACAAAGTTTACTAAAGTGGTCTTCTGCCAAAGTTAGATTCTCTTTATCTTTTAACTCCTCTATCCCTTTACTCTTTTTAATAGTAGGAGTCTCTTTAAATTGATACCTCAACACATCCAAAATTCCACTTTGAGTATTCATAATAGAGCTCTTTACTCTATTTACAATCTCCTTATGACACTTTGCACAAAATATCTGCGCATGCTCCAATCGTGCAGGATTTTTCACCATCCCAAAGTGAGCCTCCTCTTTAGTAGTTGCCTTAATCCTTCCCCCATGACAACTACTACACCCCATCTCATCTATCTTATGAAAAGAGCTAATATCAGTTGTATTGGTATGACAATTTAAACAGCTCTCTTTAGAGTATAAAATTGCAGTAAAAAGAAGTAAAAAGATTCTCATACAATACTCTCACCCCAAAAAGGGGAGAAAATTAATTATTTTCAGGCAGATACATCTTCTCTTTTTTCAGTTTATAGGTCCAAGGATTTCCAGCATTTTTCCATCCATTAATATCTCTATGACCTGTTCTTTTAGACTTTCCACCCTCAAATCCATCAACTAAGGTATAGGGTTGTTTAAAACCAGCATCATAAAGAGCATTTGCAGCTTTTGCACTTCTGCTTCCACTTCTACACATTAAAAGCACAATCGCATCATCCTTTGTTAACCCTTTACTCTTTACCACCTTCTCTACATCAGCAACAAAATTTTCATTCTTTGGCTTATCAAGAAATCTCTTTTTCTTCTCATCCCACTTATCCCAAGTCTTAAAGTGCCAAGGAATATTCTTATCAATTAAATCAGTATATCCTACATACTCAACCTCTGGTCTAGTTCTTACATCAATAAAAACTAATTTATCTTTATTCTTTTGGATAAAATCAAGTGCCTCTTTTGAATCAACATACAATCCAGCTTTTGTCTGCCTCTTTTTACTCTTTGGAGTATCTGCTCCATACAAAGAGGTAGCCATAATTGCAATAACCCCAAGAGCTATAACTTTTTTTCTTAAACTCATCGTCTCTCCTTTAAAGTATTCTATTAAGCCTTTAATTAAAGGTTAAAGACTTAACCAAAGACTCTAAAGAGGAGAACTCCCCTTTAGCAACCAAGCTCCTCTTCCTCCTCCTCTTCAGTAGCAGCTGGCTTTTGCGGTTTAGTTGGCTGAAGCGGTTTAGTCTCTTTTACACTACTTTCACTCTTATATATCTGCTCAAGCAACTTATAAGCCTCTTTATTATCAGGATAGCTCTTTATTGCCATCTTTATAAATTTTATAGCTTGCTGCTTATCTCCCTTCTCCAAAGCCTCTTTTGCATTTTTAATATATTTAAAGCTAATCTCTTGTTGCTTCTTTAACTGCGTCTCATAATCAACCGATACAGCAGCCAATACTCCAGCAGAGATTATTAATATAAGTCCCACAATTGATATAACTCTTCCCATTACTCATCTCCTTTTTTATCTGCAATTTTTTTCATAACAATCATAAATGCAAGTAGTCCAAATGACATCACTAGCGTTGCTATATAAGCTACTCTTAAATCTGGAGTATTAAATAGCTTATTGATAGTAAACTTTCCAAGATTTGCACTATTTGCAAACTCTCTTAATGCCTCATATGCATCATAAAGATAAAAATATATAAACATCCCAAACATCAACCCCAGTAGAAAAAATATCGCATCAATCTTTGCTGTTGCAACTCCAGTAACTGCAGTTCCTGGACACCATCCACTCATAACCATTCCAACTCCAAAAATCAATCCCCCAACCAGATAGGCCCAAACATAAGTTGAAGGGATAAAGATATTATTAAAATCTATATATCCAAAAACAACTCCTAAAAATATCAATGTTGCTGTGGTAGTAATTGCTGCTACCATAACCTTTGGGACCAAAGTGCTTCTAAAATAAAATAGTGGAGCAATATGAGCTGAGGTTGAAAAGCCAGCTCTCTCCAAAATAAATCCAAACATAATCCCAATTAAAAGTGCTAACCAAAGATTTGTTGTTGAGTCTAAAAATCCGCTTGTATATAGAGGAAATACCACATCCATTACTTAAATCCTTTCCACTGATTTTTAAATAAAAAAGCAACCAAAAATCCAGCTCCAAATGCTGCTAACATAAATATCCAAGCTCCAACACTCATTGCAGCAGCTCCATCTAAAGCCTGCCCACTAGTACACCCTCTTGCAAGTCTAGTTCCAATTGCAACTAAAACCCCTCCTAAAAATGCAAAAATTAATCTTTTTGTCTTTGAGTAATTAGGAGCTCTAGTAATCTCTGGTTTTATTCTCTTTGCAATTAAAGCACTAATAAAACCTCCTATAAATATTCCAATTACCTCAATAACCGTCCAATTAATCAAAGCATTACCACTCTTTAGATACTTCCCTGCATATGCATTATTAGCAAAATCTGGGTCAATAGTATAAGCAATTTGAGCTGTAGCTCTAGCAAAGGCTCCACTTGCCCCCATCCCTTGACCAGCAATAATAAAAGAGATAAATAGAGCAATTCCCAATATTACTCCAGCTCCTATTGGATTTATATACTTCTTCACTCACTCTCCTTTTAATAAAATAATTTTATATCTTTGTTTTAATTTATTGATAATCATAAAATTATTTTATCAATAAAATTTATTTTTTATTATAATAAAAAAATCTTAGCTATATATTAAGGGATGAGATTAAGTAATGCAGAAATATAATATTTTTTTATAGAAGTGTCACTTCTTTACAACAATACCAAAGATATTTTTTCCATTATTATAGGAGTAGATTAAATCAAAATTGTGCTTCTCTAAAATAAGTTTAGTCAAACTAAGGCCCAATCCAAACCCCTTTGTAGAACCCTTTGCAAAGGGCTTAATATAAAACTCTAACCCCTCTTTTAACTCATCTCCACTACTTATTACTCTAACTATATTCTCTTTTACCTCAATTTTAATAGGAAAAGAGGTGGTATAATCTAACCCATTTTGAATTAAATTCTTTAGTGCAATTGATAGATACTCCAAATCCCCCTTAATTAAAAAATCCTCCTCCATCTCAACTACTATACTATCCTCATTTAAGATATTACTCTTATTAAGAGCTTGCGCTATTAGAGTAGAGACTCTAAACTCTTTAATATCTAAATTAAAAGAGGTAATAAGATGCAAATTTAATACATCTTTTACAAATCTCTCTATCTGATTTAGATTCTCTCTTATCTTTTCAATATCTTT
>JAADEQ010000085.1 GCA_013153345.1 Campylobacterota bacterium
CATTATGTCAATTAAATATGGCCGATGCTTGAAGATATAGCAACTCTTGAAAAGCCCCCAACTCAAGAAGGCCGCTATATTAGTATGTATGTAGTTCCAAAAAAAGATAAGAAGAAAAAGTAACTACTATTTTTCCTTCCTTTGTGAAGGGAGATAAAGAGAAGAGTCTCTTTATTCCATATATAAATGTGTAGCTTTTGTTACATTTCTATTAAGCCCAATCTCTTCTTTTGAACACCCAAGTGCTAAAGCAATCATTTGAGGAAGATGAAGAACTGGAATCTCAATTTCACGTCCCAGTTGCTTACCTGCACTATCTTGCTTTAAATCCATATTTAATTGACATAATGGGCAAGGAGTTACTACAACATCTGCATTATTATCAATTGCATCAATTAAAGCCCCTCCACTTAATGCATTACTTGTCTTTGGAGCTTGCAAATCAACATGAAATCCACAACACTTATTTTTACTCTCATAATCAACACTATTTCCTTCAAGCGCTTCTATAAGGCGATCTAGTGAAGTTGGTCTATATGGGTTTTCTCCTGTATATTTTTCCATTAAAGGCTCTTCTTCAATTGCTTCAACTCCATACTCTGCAATAATTTTTGGAGGAATATTATGCTTATAGTGGGTATGACTTGGACGAATATTATGACACCCATAAAATGGAGCAATATTAAATGAGCTAAGAGGTTTTACTACTTTTTCTCTTATTTTATCTAGACCATAATCATCAATTAATGCATATAAAAAGTGTCTAACTGAGCTAGTTCCTTTATATTCAAGCCCAACTTCAGCAAGTTTTTCATTAACTTTAGCTCTAAGTTTTGGGTCATTATCAAGGCGCTCTTTAGTTAAGACGGTGTTTAATTGACACGTATTACAAATTGTAACCATTGGAAGGCCTAATTTTTCTGCATAGCAGATATTTCTTGCATTTAATACTAAAGATAAAAACTCATCAAAATCTTGCAAGTGGCTTGCTCCACAACAGCTCGCCTCATCAAGTAGCACTAACTCAATTCCAAGCTTATTTGCAACTGCTAGCGTTGAGCTTAAAAGCTCAGGGGTTGACTCTCTTGCAGTACATCCAGTATATAATGCATATTTTAAATTACTCATCTATATTCCTTTTATAGCTCATTTTTTTGAGAAATCTCTATTAATTTTTGAATCTCTTCAAGGTTTTTACTTCTTGGCATATGTTTTTTTGCAAAATCAAAAGGGTGAACTTTTCCAGCCTTAATCATCTTTAAAGCCTCACTTAAATGCTTTAATACTCCAAGCCCTTCAGAGTAAAGCACAATATCTTGCTCATCTAAATAACCATACTTTTTAATTGAGCGAACAAATCCTTCTGCATGTTTAGTTGCAACATTTTTTTCTGCAACATGATATTCAAACTGCATATTATGAAGCTTTGTAATCTTTTCAATTGGATTTATATCTTTTGGGCACGCCTCTGCACACTCAAAACATTTAACACAATCCCAAACCCCACTTCCAAGTTTAGCAGTAATTTTTAGTCTTTCTTCTTTAGCATTATCTCTTGGGTCAATACTAAAGCGATAAGCAGCAGTAAATGCAGCAGGGCCAAGATAATCTTCATTAACCTCAATTACTGGACATGCATAGTGGCAACTTCCACACTGAATACAATAATCTGCATCTAAAAACTGCTCAACTTGCTCAGGGCTCATTAAAGTCTCACTAGTTGGGTGTGGGTCTACTTCAGTCTCAACATATGGCTTTATTTCATTATGTTTTTCCCAAAAATCCCCTTTATCAATTATCATATCTTTAACTGCTCTTTTAATGCTTTGAGGCTCAAAAACAAGCTCATCTCCAAATAACTCAACTAGCTCCATTGCATTTTGTTTACAAGCTAATGTTGCCTTGCCATTAACTTTTATTCCACAAGCTCCACAAATTCCATGGCGGCAACTTCTTCTATAACTAAAACTTCCATCATGCTCCCACTTAATTCTATTTAATAGGTCTAAAATTAGCTCATCCTTACCAACTTCCATCTTATAAGTTTTATAATATGGCAAATAATCTGTTTCTGCATTAAATCTAAATACTTTTAGGGTTATCTCTTTTTTACTCATTGCCTATCCTTAATATTTTCTCTCTGTTGGTTCATATTTTGTAATTACAACATCGCCATACTCAATATCTAAATCAAACTCACCATTAAATTTTGCATATGTATGTTTTAAGAAGTTCTCATCATCTCTTTTTGGAAAATCTTCTCTATAATGAGCCCCGCGACTCTCTTTTCTTTTAAGAGCCCCTTCAACAATAAATAAAGAAAAGTCAATCATATGCCCAAGCTCAATTGCCTCTTGAAGGTCTGTATTAAATGTATTGCTCTTATCATCAATTCTAATATTTTTATAGCGTTGATATAGCTCTTTTAGTTTTTCTTTTTGTTTTAAAAGTGATTCTTCAGTTCTAAAGACTCCTGCATTCATCATCATTGACTCTTGAAGCTCTGCTCTAAGCTGCGGCACTCTTTCATTTCCATTATTTGATTTTGTCCAGTTAACTTTTTCAATCATAGGGCGCGCATCCTCTTTTGTTGCTCTCTCAAGCTCAATCTTATCAATATCTTCAACCATCGACTCCCCTGCAACTCTTCCAAAAAATAGCGCATCAAGCACAGAGTTTGCTCCAAGGCGGTTTGCTCCATGAACACTAACACAGCTACACTCTCCTGCAGCATAAAGCCCCTCAACTAGCTCAGTTGGAGAGCTTTTAACTTGGGTTCTAATATTTACTGGAATTCCTCCCATAGAATAGTGTGCAGTCGCTGCAATCATAATTGGCTCTTTTAGCATATCTTGGCCAAGAAAAGTTAGAGCCAGGTCTCTTAGCTCTGGAAGTTTTGTTAAAATGGTCTCTTTTGGAAGGTGTGTTAAATCAATATATACTGCATCTTTATTTGGTCCAACCCCTCTTCCTTGGCGAATCTCCTCCATTATTGCGCGGCTTACAACATCACGGCTTGCAAGCTCCATTGCATTTGGAGCATAGCGCTTCATAAATCTCTCACCTTCGCTATTATAAAGCCTTCCACCCTCACCTCTTGCAGCCTCAGAGATTAATATTCCACTACCTCCAAGTCCGCTTGGATGAAACTGCACAAATTCCATATCCTCAAGCGGAAGTCCTCTTCTTGCAAAAATAGATAGAGCATCTCCTGTATTTGCATGTGCATTGGAATTAATTTTATATGCTCTTCCATATCCTCCAGTTGCAAACATTGTAACTTTTGCATTAAAAATTGCTGGCTCACTTGTTCTTATATTATATGCCGCAACCCCCTTTGCTTTTCCGTTTTCATATAGTAAATCTGCACAATACCACTCATCAAAAACCTCAATTCCTGCGCGATATGCTTGCTCATATATTGTTTGAAGCAAAGTTAGTCCCGTTCTATCTGCAGCATAACAGGCTCTTGGGCGAGATTGCCCTCCAAATGGTCTAATTGCAATTCTTCCCTTCTCATCCCTGCTAAAAACTGCTCCCATTCTCTCAATCCATCTAATGGTCTCTGGAGCTTTACTACACATTAACTCAATTGCATCTTGGTCGCCTAAATAGTCACTCCCCTTTACCGTATCAAACATATGAAGCTCAACTGAATCATCCTCTCCAAGTGCTGCATTAATTCCTCCTTGTGCAGCTCCTGAGTGGCTTCTTAGAGGGTGTAGTTTTGTAATAACTGCTACTTTTTTACCCGCTTCTTTAAGCTCTCTTGCAGCTGCTAATCCTGCAAGTCCAGCCCCTACAATCACAGCATCATACTCATATATCTTCACATCTTCTAACTGCATCTATTAGACCCTTACAAAAAATTTTAATAAATTATAAAACTAAAGTTATATAAGTAAGATTAATAGTTCACTATTAATTCTCTCTTTTAAATTTGAGTGTTAAATAGTTACAATTTGTCAATTTGAAAAATTAAGATATTTTTTTTATTAAAAGAGTTATAATAGAAGAAAAAGTAGGTAGGTTTTGGATTTAGAAAACTATTGGATTAGTCAATTAAAAAATCCATATATTGGAGATGATGGAGCCATTGTAGATGGCAAAATTTATGCGATGGATGCCTTTTTTGAAGATACTCATTTTAAGAGAAGTTGGATGAGTATGGAGCAGATTGCTCATAAGGCCTTTATGGTTAATCTATCTGATATGGTGGCAATGAATGCAAAAGCAAAATATATGTTAATTACTCTTAATATCCCTAAAGATATAAAAAAAGAGCAGCTAGATAGGTTGGGTAATAGATTAAAAGAGTTAGCAAAAGAGTATGAGATAGAGATTATTGGTGGTGATACTATTGGTAGCACTAAATTGGGCCTTACTATTACAATGATAGGAGAGAGCAGAGCTCCTTTAAAGAGAGTAGGAGTTAAAAGAGGAGACTTAATAGCTTATACTGGAGTATTAGGAGAGGCTAAAAAGGATTTAGAGAAGCTTTTTAATGGGGAGAGAATTTCAGATAATTCAAAATTTTATAATCCCATATTGAGGATAGATTTTGTAAGAGCTGCAACTCCATGGCTTAGTGCTGGAATGGATATTAGTGATGGATTATATTGCGATACTAATAAGTTATTAGAACTTAATGGATTATTTTTAAAGGAGTTAAAAATTATTCCTCCTTCTATTGGAGAAAGTGGTGAAGAGTATGAGATGTTAATTGCATTTAGCCCAAATAATCTAGATAGAATAAAAAAAATTGCTAAATATACTAATACCCCT
>JAADEQ010000120.1 GCA_013153345.1 Campylobacterota bacterium
ACCAAAAAATGATTGAGTCGCTAAAAAAGGGCGATAAAATTTTAACTAACGGCGGTTTATATGCTGAGGTTGTAAAACCTGAAGAAGATTTTATCAAAATTAAACTAAATGAAAACACTATTGTAAAACTTGACAAACAATATGTATTAAAAAAATTAGACTAATGGTTGTGCAATGGGGAAATTAAATTATAGAGTTGTAATCTTTATTTTAGCCTTCTTATTTGGAGTAATTTTTTCTATCCCAAGTTTGACTCAAAGTGAGAGTGGCAAAAAGATAACCTTGGGGTTAGATTTACAAGGGGGGCTTCATATGCTCCTTGGGGTAAAGAGTGATGAGGCGATAAAATCATCTTTAAAGTCGATTTTATCAACAGCAAAGTTTGAACTAGAAAAAAACGATATTGTAATTGATAATGTTAATATAGGTAAAACATCTGCATCTTTTGAGATTTTAGATGAAGATGAGGTTCAAAATGCTCTAAAAATCTTAAAAGATACGATTAAAGATGCTCAAATTAGTGTTAATAAGAATATTATTACTATTTCGTTAAATGAGGAGCAGATTCAACAAATTACTCAAAAAGCTATCAATCAAGCAGTTGAAACAATTAGAAATAGGCTAAATCAATTTGGACTTGCTGAGCCAACAGTTGCAAAGCAAGGGAAAGATAAGATATTAGTTGAGGTGCCAGGGGTTAAGACCCAAGAGGAGAAAGAGAGAATTAAAGCTTTAATTGCAAAACCAGCCCATTTGCAGCTAATGGCAATTGATGAAGATAGAGCCGCTAGAGTAAATGAGATGAGTGAAGCTGAAGCTAAAAAGTATGGGGATATTATCTTAGAAGATGTAAAAGACCCAAATGTTAAATATTTAGTTAAGGCTATTCCTATCTTAGATGGCTCTATGTTAGTTGATGCAAAGGCTGTCTTTGACCAAAATGGACAGCCAATAATTACATTTGAGCTAAATGGAGAAGGTGCAAAAATCTTTGCAAACTTTACCCAAAAAGCAGCTCCAACAAGAGCTAGACTTGCAATTGTGCTGGATAATAAAGTCTACTCTGCTCCACATGTAAATGAGAGAATTGGAGGCGGACGTGGTCAAATTAGTGGAGGTTTTACAATTAATGAAGCAAACGATATTGCAATTGCTCTTCGCTCTGGAGCTCTTTTGGCACCAGTTTATATCTTAAGCGAAAGAAGCATTGGACCAAGCCTTGGAGCTGATAGTATTAGAGCTAGCTTTAAAGCCTTAATTACTGGGTTTGTTTTAGTAGTTATTTTTATGGCTCTTTATTATGGAATGGCAGGAGTTATTGCCGATATTGCTCTAATTGCAAACCTATTTTTAATCCTCTCAATTATGTCACTCTTTGGAGCAACATTAACATTGCCGGGAATGGCAGGGATTGTATTAACAGTTGGTATGGCAGTTGATGCCAATGTTATTATTAATGAAAGAATTAGAGAGCTCTTAAGAGAGGGAAAATCTATTCCAAAAGCGATTGAGGATGGATATAAGAATGCCTTTAGTGCAATTTGGGATGCAAATATTACAACTCTAATTGCATCTACTCTTCTATTTTTCTATGGAACTGGACCAATTAAGGGGTTTGCAGTAACTATTACCATTGGTATTCTTGCATCAATGCTAACAGCAATTTTAGGAACTCATGGAATATATGAGCTACTACTACCAAAAATTAAGAAAGAGAATCTTAATTTCTGGTTTGGTATAAAGGTATAAGGGGTAAAGATGGAATTTTTTAGATATACAAAGCCAATAGATTTTATGGGAAAAGCCAAATATTTTGGAATCTTCTCCCTAATTTTAGTCCTCTCATCTTGGGCCATTATTTTAATAAAAGGGTTTAATTATGGCATCGATTTTGCTGGAGGAACCGTTATTCAGATAAAATATGATAAAAAAGCCCCACTAGAAGAGATAAGAAAAGAGCTCTCTAAAGTAGAAAAATATAAAGATGCAACTGTTACCTTTTTTGGGAGTGAGCAAGAGGTTATTATTAGAACCAAAGGTAGCTCAAGTGAGGTAACAAAAGATATTGGAGCTGAGATTAAAAATATCTTAAAAGCTACTGGTAATTTTGAGGTTAGAAGAGTTGATATGGTTGGACCAAAGATAGGTAGTGAACTTCGAGAGAAGGGACTAAAGGCTACTATCTTTGCTGTAATTGGGATTTTGCTATATTTAACTTTTAGATTTGAGTGGAGATTTGCACTCGCTTCTATTATTGCACTAATTCATGATGTCTCAATTGCACTTGGAGCTATTGCTCTTCTTTCTATTCCATTTAATTTAGATATTTTAGCAGCAATCTTAACCATTTTGGGATACTCTTTAAATGACACCATTATCGTATTTGATAGAATTAGAGAGGAGCTTCAAAAAAGCAAAACCAACGACCTATTTACTATTATCAATGAATCAATTACTAAGACTCTATCAAGAACAACTCTTACCTCTTTAACTACCTTTTTAGTTGTTTTTGTGCTATACTTATTTGGTGGAGAGATTCTAAAAGGATTTAGTTTAACTCTTCTAATTGGAATAGTAGTTGGAACCTACTCATCAATATTTGTTGCAGCGCCAATTCTAAAGTGGCTTGGGTTTGATGTTAAAGAGTATAAAGAGAAACTTGCACAAAAGAAAAAAAGAGAGATGGAAAAAGAAAAGCTTAGAGCTCAATTTGAGCAAGGTGTAGTATAAATTATAGGAGATGAAATTGAATAAAAAGATATTTATCCTAATTTCTCTTTTCTCTCTCCTAAATGCCACCCTTCCTCAAGCAATAAAAGATTTTATATATAAAGATAAGATTAAAACCTCCAATATTGCAATTTTAATTAATAATGAGGAGAGTGGAGAGAGCATTGCTACTTTAAATGAGAGAGTATCCTTTAACCCAGCTTCAGTTGCAAAGGTCGCCACATCTTATGCAGCTCTTCTTGAACTTGGAAAAAATTTTAGATGGCCTACTCAAGTATATTATAGTGGAAAGGTAAAAAGAGGTGTATTAGAGGGAGATTTGATTATAAAAGCATATGGAGACCCAACTCTAACTTCTAGAAATCTTAGACAATTTGCCAAAAGATTAGCAAGCTATGGGATTAAAGAGATAAAAGGGGATATGATAATTGATAGAAGTTTTTTTCATACCTCAAACCAAATAAGCTCTGGGTTTGATAAGAACTTTGTTAGCAAATATAATGCAATGCCAGATGCAATGATGTTAAATGAGCACCTAAATGCGATAAAGATAGTTCCAAAACCAAATAAAATTGAAGCATATAGAGTAGGAGGAGATAAGAGTTTTAAATTAATTAATAATATGAAAGCAGTAGCTGGAAGCTGCAAAGGAAATAGAGCTTGGCCTAAGATGAGATTTATAAAAGAGCCCTCTTCTGTAACAATTGTATTAGAAGGAGGAGTATCTAGCAAGTGTAAACCATTTGCCATTAGCAAAGTCTTATCACGCTCATATATGAGCTTTTACTATATCTTAAAAAACTATCTTAATAAAGAGGGAATAAAGTTTGATGGAGGAGTTAGATTAGAAGAGACTCCAGAAGATGCAAAGCTTTTCTTTACACACTATAGCCGCCCTCTAATTAATATTGTAGCCAAAACTCTAAAAGAGAGTAATAATCTATATGCACGACATCTATTTTTATTAATTGGAGCTCATCGATATGGAGCTCCAGCTACTCTTTCAAAAGGACAGCTTGCTCTAAAAGAGATTTTAGGAGAAAGAGGCCTAATTGAGGGGGAGTTTTTAATTGTAAATGGCTCAGGACTTAGTAGAAAAGCAAGGGTTAATGCAGTAACAATTGCTAAAATTAATAAAGATGCATACCAAACCTTTGGATATGATTGGTTAAAGAGTCTCTCAATTGCAGGTGTAGATGGAACCTTAAAGAGAAGATTTAAAAATAGTGTAGCTAAAAATAAAGCTTTTATGAAGACTGGTACCCTAAAAAAAGCTAAAAATATTGCAGGATTTGTTGAGGGGAAAAATGGAGTATTATATAATGTAGTAATCTTTTATAATGGGGCTCGCATCTGGCTTGGTAAAGATTTACAAGATAAGATTATTAACTGGCTAGTAAAGAGAGATTAACTATTTTATCGCCCCTTTTTACCTTTTTTTATAAAAATTCTCTTCTCTATTCCACATTAATTCCTAAAATAATGGTATAATAAAAATATAAGTTAAATAAAGGAGAAATAATGAAAAGATTAATTACTCTATCAACTTTTATATTTGGTTTAATATTTAGCGGATGTGCAGTTAGCAATACAGCTGGTGGAGCAGCCGCTGGTGCAACTGCTGGAGCAGTAATTGGGGGAATGGTTGGAAACCATAGAGATGCAATGATTGGAGCAGCTGGTGGAGCAGTTGCAGGAGCAATCATTGGAAAAGAGCTAGATGATGAGGAGAGAGCAGAGCAATATCCTCCACAATACTCTCAACAATATCCTCAATATCCATAGAAAATAGCCCCTAGGGGCTATTAAAAAATTTTTCTAAACTAATTTTAACTTTTACCTTTCCATCTTACTATCACTTCAACTCCCTTATTACTAATAATTTCAACCTCTCCATTAAATTGTTTAGTAGCAATTGCTTTAATTAAAGTAAAACCTAATGAAGAGGTAGTAGAGATATTCTTAAATCCAACTCCACTATCTTTTATCCTTAATATATACTCTTTATTTATTTTTTGTAACACTATCTCTACTTTACAATTTCTATTTTTACAT
>JAADEQ010000138.1 GCA_013153345.1 Campylobacterota bacterium
CCCATAAAGGCCAATTAATACAATTGATAAAAGAGCAGTAGCTATTAATATCTCAATTAATGTAAATGCTCTTTTAAAGCTACTCATCCATAACACCTACCCTAACAGCCTCTTCATAACTTGTTAATCCATCTTTCATCATATCTTTTAATCTATCTGAGATTGTCTTCATCCCCTGCTTTTTCATAATCTCTCTAATCTCATGGTCATTAAGCCCCTTCTTCATAAAATCCTTTACCTCTTGAGACATAATAAATAGCTCTCCAACTGCTTGCCTTCCTCTATAACCAGTAAAATCACAATGTTTACACCCAACTGCTTTGTAATATATTGAGTGAGGGTCCAAATTTAACTCTTTAATAATCTCATCTGAGAGCTTTGTTGGCATTTTGCAGTGAGGACAAAGCTTTCTAGCAAGTCTTTGAGCCAATACCCCAATTAGAGTTGAACTAAGAAGATAATCTTTAATCCCCATATCCATCAGACGCGTAAGAGATGAAGTTGCATCATTAGTATGAAGAGTTGAGAGTAGTAAGTGCCCAGTAAGTGCTGCTTGAATTGCAATTTGAGCAGTCTCTTGGTCACGAATCTCCCCAACCATAACCACATCTGGGTCTTGACGCAAAATACTTCTAAGCCCTGCTGCAAATGTTAGCCCTACTTTCTCATTTACTTGAATCTGATTTACATGGTCTGCATTATACTCAACTGGGTCTTCAATGGTAATAATATTCTTATCTGGTGAAGCAATATGTTGCAAAAATGAGTGAAGAGTAGTTGATTTACCACTTCCCGTTGGACCTGTTACCAAAATCATTCCATGAGAGTGGTTAAGAAGCTTATAGAACTTTTGAGTAATATCGGGCGCAAATCCAAGCTCTTCTAAACTTGGAATTGACTCACTTTGCATCAATATCCTCATAACCACCCTCTCTCCATAATAGGTAGGAAGAACAGATACCCTAATATCTAAGCTCTTATTGGAGATAATAACTTGGGTCCTTCCATCTTGAGGCACTCTTTTTTCAGAGATATCCAAATTTGAAATAACCTTAATCCTATTAATTACCAAATTAGTCACACTCTTATCTAGCGTTAAATGTTTCTTTAAAGCTCCATCAATCCTAAACCTAACCTCTCCTCGCCTCTCATGCATCTCAATATGAATATCACTTGCCCCTTTTTTGATTGCTTGATAAAAGAGTGAATTTACAAGTTTTATAATTGGAGCTGACTCTTCAGAATTTAAGAGATTTTGAGAGTTTTGAATAAACTCAAGTAGCTCATTCTCTGCCTCAATCAACTCCTCTGAGGCGCTTGATTGCATCTGCTCAAACTCACTACTAGCTTGAATCTCAGCAAATTTACTCTTTAGCCTCTCAAAACTCTCATCATCTAAAAGATATATCTTATAATCATTATCAATTCTAGCTTTATAATTTAGTGCCGTTGCAAGATTCTCTCTATTTGTAACTGCAATTTTTTCATTTCCAATTTTACTAAATAACAAATTATGCTTAAGAGCCTGAGAGATATTTACCCCCTCTTCAATTAAAGGCTCTAGATTAACATTTTCTAAAATAGGAAGCTGCATACTACTCCTTATGGCCTAGTTCTTAAAATCTCTAATGGGTCTGGCCTATTACTAACTCGTCTAGTATTACTATATACTCTCCTAACCCCTTTTCTTGAAGCTGGGGCAAACTGGTCAACTCCAGCCCTTTGAGCCAATTTTCTTCTTATATAGCTGCTAAATTTTGTCTGAATCGATTCTAACTCGGTTAAAAACTCTCTAAGCTTAGTTAGGTCTCTACTATTTTTTACAATATATGGAGTTAGATAAATTACTACATTAATCCTACTCTCACTATATCCAGTAGAGGTAAAAAGAGCCCCTAAAATTGGAATATCTCCAAGCACTGGCACTTTACTAATTGTCTTTCCTCCACTACTCTTCATCAATCCACCCAAAATAATAGTTTGGCCATTATTTACAATTGCATTTGTTGTTACTTTTCTTTTAGTTGTGGTTGGTCTATCACTTGCTGAACCACTACCTGGCACAATATCCTCAATTACAGATTCAACCTTTAAAGCAACTTTATTATTGCTAGAGATTCTTGGCTTAACCTTTAAAGAGATTCCAATATCCTCTCTTGAATATTTATTTCTTACAACCGCATCTTTAGTATCAGCAGTAGCTGAGCTTACTAAAATAGAGCGAGTCTCACCCACATAAATCTCTGCCTCTTGATTATTTGAACAAAGCACTGATGGCTCACTTAGAGTATGTGCTGCTCCATGTTGTTGTAATAAATCAACCTTAATTCCAAGTGCAAATAGCTCTTTAATATCTGCTGGAAAGCTAAAAGGATTTTCAGTAATAATATTTCCATTCTCATCAGTAGTTTGAGTACTAAGAAATCCTAAAATATTTTTACTAATCATTAAAGATGGAGCCCCCAAATTTCCAGCCAAAGAGAATAGACCCTTAGTAGTAATCTTTCCACCCTCAAATCCATACTTCAATCCAACCTGCTTTGCCTTTGCCACATTTATCTCTATAATCTTTGCCTTTACATAAACTTGTGGCTTTGCAACATCAATCTTTCTAATTACCTCTTTTATATTTTTTATCTGGTATGGAGTTGCCAACACAATCAAAGCATTTCTCTCCTTATCCCCAACCACCATAGCCTTAGTTACTTTCTTATTCTTTGCACCTTTTGGAGCATTAGCTGGAGTCATACTATTCATTTGCGCAACCAGTTTTGATAAAATCTTCTCCATCTCCTCAACATCAGAGTTTTTAAGAGGAATCACATACATCTTTTGCTCAACAGACTCCCCTTTTCTATCTAGCCTCTTAATATACTCCAAAAGCTTATCTACATTACTCTTCTTTCCAACCAATATCAAAGAGTTTGTAGCCTCATCTTTTAATACTCCAACCTTTTCACTAGGAATTGTTTGAGGAAAAAGGAGCTTTGACATATTTACAACATTTTGATATACATCTTTTACTGCGGCATTTTTCAATCTAATTATGGTTGTGCCTCTCCTGCCACTATTCTCAATTGCCTCAATTAATTTTTTTATCGATTGCAAAGTCTTTGGATAGGCAGTAACTGCAAGCATATTATTTGCTTTAAAAGAGATAACCTTTGCATTTTTATGAAGTAAAGGCTTAATTTTTGACCTAATAACAGCAGCATTTGAGTATTTAAGAGGAAAAAGAACCGTCTTCATTGTTTGACCATCAATATCTCTACTAACCTCAAGTCCCCTACCTGCTGCCTCACTTGCTTTAACAACCTCTAAAAAATCTCCATGGTCAATTAAAGCATAACCCTTACTTCCTAAAATTGCATTAGCCAAAGTAAAAAGGGAGCTCTTTTTAATCTTTCTATCCCCTATTAACTCAACCTTTCCATTTAGTTTGCCATTAATTAAGACATTCTTTCCAGTTAGCTTTCCAATTGTCTTTACAAACTGATTAAGGTCCATATTATTAAAATTTACATTAATATACTCATCCTCTTTTGCATATAAGCTAGAGCTAACCACCGCTACTGCTGTTATTGTTGAAATAATATTAGCGAACTTCATATTCTAACTCCTTTACTTCATTTCCTCTCTTAATAGTAATTGTTGCTGCTGTTGTCGTATCTAAATTATTAAAAAACTCAATTGGAACTCTAAAGTCTGTAATCTCTTCTCCATTAATTGCTGTAATAATATCTCCAACCTTAACTCCTAACTTATCAAAATCACTACCTTTTTTGATATAGACAATCTTAAAGCCCTTAAGCTTTTTTCCGCTTCTTACTGGAGTTACATTAATACTTCTAGTAACCTCTCGAATATTACTCTTATACTTCTCAAACAAATTTTTTGAGATAATTGTCATATCTCCTTCTTGGATTATATCCTTTTTTGGTTGAGTTGTTAAGGGCTTTTGCTCCCTTTGAACAAAATTTCGTCTAGTAGAAGTTGGCTTTTGATTTTTTTGATTAAATAGCTCTAGCTTATATTTTTCATTATCTTTAGTGAAGATAGCATCAAATGGATTTACTCTAACTAACTTATATCCAGCCAACTCCTCTCCTCTTTTTAAAACATAAGTTTTACCTTTATACTCAAGTGTTACAATCCCTCCACCTCTGCTAGTAGCAATAATTCCTTTCAATATAAACTTTTTAATCTCTTGAGGTTTTGGTCTTGGTTTTGGCTTTGGTTTAGCTCTCTTAATAGGAGTTTTTTTCTGAACTATCTTTGGCTTCTCCTTTTTTGAAGCTAAGTTATATCTATAATAAAGAGGCCTAATCTTTTTATTATCCTCCTTCTCCACCCCAACTTTAGGAAGATATCTACTTTGCACATAAACCCAAGCTCCTTTAGCTAAAACTAAGCCACTAACAAGTGCCAATAAGGTGGCATAACTCTTCTTAGAATCTATACTCATAATACCAACCTTGCTTATTCTTTCGCAATATACTCTTTAAAGGAGCAATATTTTTCTCTTTAACAATATCAATATGCACTAATCTGCTCTTTAAATCAATATATCCCTTTGCAACTCCAAAATCCCCCTTTATATCAAGCTTGACCCAATAAGGCTTTAATATGGAGTGGTTTGCCTTAATATACTCAATCCCTTCTCCTATCATATCTTTTGCAATATTTAAAAACTCAACCCCTTTAATCTCTACTTGGTTAACAGCCAATAAGGGAGTCACCTTAATTTCATTAATTTGGGCAATATCTATCCCCTCATAAGAGA
>JAADEQ010000114.1 GCA_013153345.1 Campylobacterota bacterium
AATAAGATAGTTGTGGTAGAAGATGAAGTCAAAGCAAAAGAGCTTGAGGTTGTATTTGTTGAGAGTATAGATTCTTTATTGACAAAAAGAACAATAGAGGGGCTAAAGAGGGCCCTAGATAATAAGAGAGTTTTTCTATATCCTTGGGATGTAAAGAAGAAAAAAGGGGTTATTGTTGAAGTTAGAGTGGATGATTTTTTATATGAAGATGGAGAGGCAATCTTAAAGGGGAGTTTTATTATAGAAGATGTGGATAAAAAGAGAGAAAAGAGGGGAGATTTTATCTATAAAAGGGCTGTTTTATTGGATGAGAGTAGTTTAGTTAAAGCTTTTGATGAGCTCTATAAAAGGGTAATTATTCAGATAGCAAAAACCATTTAGTAGGTCAGGTAGTTAATAGATAAGTTTTAGTAAAATTTCAAATACTAAAATAAAAGGGCAAAATAATGAGTAATTTTATGATATTTTCTGGGACCGCAAATCCAAAGCTCTCTGAAGAGATTGCAAACTATCTTGATATGCCTCTTTCAAAAGCTCATATAAATCGCTTCTCAGATGGGGAGATAAATATTCAAATTGCTGAATCGGTTCGTGGAAAAGATGTATATATTATTCAGCCAACTTCAGCTCCAGCTAATGCAAACTTAATGGAGCTTTTAATTATGGTAGATGCGCTAAAGCGCTCTTCAGCAAAGACTATTAATGCAGTAATTCCATATTATGGCTATGCAAGACAAGATAGAAAAGCAGCTCCGCGCGTTCCAATCTCTGCAAAATTGGTTGCTGATATGCTTGAGACTGCAGGAGTTACAAGGGTTGTTACAATAGATTTGCATGCAGCTCAAATTCAAGGATTTTTTAATATTCCAGTAGATAATTTATATGGTGCAACGCTATTTTTAGATTATATTAAAAATAAAAATTTACCAAATCCAATAATTGCAAGTCCAGATATTGGAGGGGTTGCAAGAGCAAGATATTTTGCAGCAAAGCTAGGCCTTGATATGGTAATTGTTGATAAAAGGCGCCAAAAGGCAAATGAAGCAGAGGTTATGAATATTATTGGAGATGTTAAAGGAAAAGATGTAATTTTAATTGATGATATGATTGATACAGCTGGAACTATGGTAAAGGGAGCAAGGGCTTTAAAAGAGAGGGGTGCAACCTCAGTAATGGCTTGTTGTACACATCCAGTTTTAAGTGGTCCTGCATATGAGAGAATTAAAGAGGGTGATATTGATGAGCTTGTTGTCTCAAATACAATTCCTCTAAAACAAGAGTGCAAAAAGATTAAGGTTTTAAGTACTGGAAAGCTTCTTGGAGAGGTAATTAGAAGAATAAATAATAATGAGAGTGTAAATTCTCTCTTTTCATAGGATAGGGTATGACAAAAAAGGTTCCAAAAGAAAATATTAGAAACTTCTCAATAATTGCTCATATTGACCATGGAAAATCGACTCTTGCAGATAGAATTATTCAAGAGTGTGGCGCAGTTGAGAATAGAAAAATGAGTGACCAAATAATGGATACAATGGATATTGAAAAAGAGCGCGGCATTACAATTAAGGCTCAAAGTGTTAGGCTAAATTATACAAAAGATGGGGTTGATTATGTTTTAAATCTAATTGATACTCCAGGGCATGTTGATTTTTCTTATGAGGTTAGCCGCTCTTTGGCCTCAAGTGAAGGGGCATTGCTTGTTGTAGATGCAAGCCAGGGAGTTGAGGCTCAAACAATAGCAAATGTATATATTGCGCTTGAGAATGATTTAGAGCTTCTTCCTGTAATTAATAAAATCGATTTGCCAAGTGCAGACCCAGATAGAGTATTAACTGAGATTGAAGAGACAATTGGAATTGATTGCACTGAGCATAACTTAGTCTCTGCAAAGACAGGGCAAGGGATAAAAGAGCTAATTGAGACAATTATAGATAAGATTCCTCCTCCAAAAGGGGATGAAGAGGCCCCTACAAAAGCGCTAATTTATGATAGTTGGTTTGATAACTATCTTGGAGCCCTAGCTCTTGTTAGAGTATTTGATGGCAAGATTACTAAGGGGCAAAAAGTAAAGATTATGGGAACAAATGAAGAGCATCAAGTGCTTGATTTAATGTATCCAAATCCAGTCTCTCCAATAAAGACAGATGAGATTTCTACAGGAGAGATTGGAATTGTGGTAATGGGGCTAAAGAGTGTTGAAGGCCTTAGTGTTGGAGATACACTAACTGATGCAAAAAATCCAACGCCAAAGCCAATTCCAGGTTTTGAGCCAGCAAAGCCATTTGTATTTGCAGGGCTCTATCCAATTGAGACAGATAAGTTTGAAGATTTAAGAGATGCCCTAAATAAACTAAAGCTAAATGATGCCGCTCTAACATTTGAGCCAGAGAGCTCGCTTGCGCTTGGTAGTGGATTTAGGGTTGGATTTTTAGGGATGCTTCATATGGAGGTTGTTAAAGAGAGACTGGAAAGAGAGTTTAATTTAGACTTAATTGCAACAGCTCCAACGGTTGTTTATGAAGTATTAAAGACAAATGGAGAGAGGATTGTAGTTCACAATCCAAGTGAATTGCCAGATCCAGCTCAAATTGATAAAATTTATGAGCCATATGTAAAAGCCACTATTCTTACGCCAAATGAGTTTGTTGGAAATTTAATAAAATTGCTAAATGAGAGGCGTGGAGTTCAAGTTAGAATGGATTATATTAATGAAAATAGGGTGCTTTTAGAGTATGATGTCCCAATGAATGAGATTGTAATGGATTTTTATGATAAGCTAAAATCAATTACAAAAGGTTATGCAAGTTTTGATTATGAGCCAATTGGCTTTAGGGAAGGGGATTTGGTTAAGCTTGATATTAGGGTTGCAGGAGAGGTTGTTGATGCACTCTCTATAATTGTGCCAAGAGAAAAGGCAAGGCAAAGAGGGCTTGCATTTGTAAATGAGCTAAAAGAGCTAATTCCAAGGCAGCTATTTGAAGTTGCTATTCAAGCAAGTATTGGAAATCAAATTATTGCAAGAAGCAATGTAAAAGCGATGGGTAAAAATGTTACTGCAAAATGTTATGGTGGGGATATTAGTAGAAAAAGAAAACTGCTTGAGAAGCAAAAAGCAGGTAAAAAGAGAATGAAAGCAATTGGAAAGGTTCAAGTTCCTCAAGAGGCATTTATGGCAGTTTTAAAAATTGATAAGTAGGGTTGGCAATGAGTTTTTTACAAGAGTGGATGTTTCATATACATTTAATTATGGCAATCTCTTGGATTGGTGGTAGTGTTTTTATGTTTGTTTTAGGCATTAGCCTAAGAGACAAAAAGGCTCAACAAGAGGTATATCCACATGTTGGGCCAATATTTGGTTGGTTTGAGATGTTTGCACTAATTTCTTTATTAATTAGTGGCTTTTTTTTAGGAGATTACTATAATCTATTTAAACTTCTATTTAATCCAGATGGAAGCGCAATTTCAGATGCAATAGTTAAAAAGGCAATTTTAGTTTTAATCTTAACAATTGCAACACTTATTCATTTTGTAATTGCCTATAAGACCAATGGAAAAGAGAGAACTAAGCTTCAAAATATTCTCTCAAGAGGCTCTTCAATGCTAATTTTTATTTTAAATCTTTTTGTAATGCACTATGCTATTATTTTAAGAGATATATTATGAAAAAGCTTCCAAAAAATCTCTTAACAATATATGGAAGAAATCCTGTTTTAGAAGCACTTGAAAATAGAAATCTAAAAATTTATGCCCTGCATCTCTCACGCTCAAATAAACCTTCACCAAAATTAGATAAAATGATATCTCTGGCACAAAAAAGAGGAGTTGAGGTTAAATATCACTCAAAAGATGAGTTAAGCTTTATCTCAAAAAATAAAAAGCAAGACCAAGGGGTGGCTTTAGATATTATTTTAGATAACTTAGTAGATTTAGATTTTTTGCTTCAAAAAGATAGCTTTAAAGCTTTAGGTGTTGATGGAGTTACAAATCCTCAAAATCTTGGAATGATTATAAGAAGTGCAACAGCAGGAGATATTGATGCTATAATTATTCCAAAAAGTAAAAATGCCCCATTAATTTCGCCTCTAACTATTAAAGCTAGTGCAGGGACTCTTTTTAAAATGCCAATTATTTATATTGACTCTTTATATAAAGTCCTAAAAATACTAAAAGAGAATAATTCTAATATTATTGTGCTTGATTTAGATGCAAAAGAGGATTTTAAAGAGTTTAAAAGAGGCAAAAAAGATATCTTTATTTTAGGAAATGAGAGTAGTGGGGTTAGTAAAGAGATAAAAGAGCTTGCAAATAAGAGTATAAAAATTAAGATGAATAGAGGAGTTGAGTCGCTTAATGTAGCAGTTACTGCTGCTCTTATTAGTTTATGCTAAAACCCCCTTTTTAATTTTCCTCCATTAAATGGGCAATTTGAAATATTTCAAAAAAAATATGAAAAAAATTTCAAAAAAATCATAAAAACTCTTGACAAGAGGAGAAAAAAATAATATAATTCCCCTCACGAAACGCCAAGGGGCTCTGGGAAAGAGGAGTTAAGAGGCGTTAGAGAGTGATCTTTAAAAAGATAATAATGATCTTTAACAACCAAATGTTAAAAAAAGACTAACCGTCTACCCTGAGAGAGAGATTAAATTTTTTCATAAAAATGATTTTTTTTATGGAGAGTTTGATCCTGGCTCAGAGTGAACGCTGGCGGCGTGCTTAACACATGCAAGTCGAACGAGAACGGCCCCTTCCTTATG
>JAADEQ010000054.1 GCA_013153345.1 Campylobacterota bacterium
GCAAAAGAGATATTTAAAAAGTATGGCTATAATTAAATCTCTTGAGTTGAGTTAAACTTTCCCTCTTTTAACTCCTTTAAAAACTCCTCAATTGCATATCTCATTCTATATTGAGGAGTCATAATATGGACTAAAATATCATTTAAATCAATTACTACCCAATCTTCACTCTCATCATATCCTAAAATATCCTCATTTAATTTCTTTTTATTCTCTTTTAGAAAATCTAAGAGTGCAAGTGTATGTTTTTCATTTAAAGAGTTAGCTAATATTACAGCCTTTGCAATATAGTCGCTATCACTCAAATCAAAAACCTCTATATCTTCACCTTTTTTCTCATCTAATAGTTTTACAATATTTTCTACTTTATTTTCTAAGTTTGTATTCATTAATCACCTCATCTCTTATTTTTTTATCAATATATTCTAACTTTTTTCCCTCTCTAATCTCAGTTGAACTAATATCCATATTAATATCTAAAATATTATAACACTTTAGAGGAGAGCAATCAAGATTTTGATTTGCCCTTTTTGCAACAAGCCATGTAATTTTACTATTTAAAGTATTAAAATCCTTCCATTTAGTGATATCTTTTAAATTATCAGCCCCAATTATTATATATTTAATATTGTAGTTTTTGCTTAACTCCTCAAAAGTCTCAATTGTATAGGTAGGGCGATTATTTTTTATCTCAAAGTCGCTAATTATTATATTATTCATATCCGCTAGACTCTTTTTAACCAATTCAAGTCGTTTTTGTGGAGGAATTTTAAAGCTTTTTTTAAAAGGATTTAAAAAAGTTGGCACCACAATAATTTTATCTGCAATTTTTAGAGACTCTTTAATAATCTCTTTGTGTCCTAAATGTGGAGGGTCAAAACTACCCCCAAATATAGCATAGCTTAAATTACTCACCTCTATCCTTTTTACTAAAATTTTACCATTTCATTATTTATTTTTATAATAATAATTAGTAAAATTATAAAAAAATTTTGGGAGCTTGAATGAATACGATTAAAGATATTGATATTGATGGTAAATCAGTTTTTATTAGATGCGACTTTAACGTTCCAAAGGATGAGTTTGGAAATATTACTGATGATAGAAGAATAAGGGCTGCTCTTCCTACAATTAGATATTGTATTGATAGAGGATGTAAAGTTGTTCTTGGCTCTCATTTTGAGCGGCCAACTCCTGGGGTTTATGAGGAAAAATACTCTCTTGAAGCAGTTGCAAAGAGGCTTGATACACTCTTAAAACTAAAGAACAATCTATATTTTGATGATTCAAAAGAGGGAGCTGTAATTACAAAAAGGGCTAAAGAGCTATTTAAAAAGATGGAGCCTGGAGATGTTTTGTTGCTTGAGAATTTGCGATTTGATGAGGGTGAGACAAAAAATGATGAGAGATTTGCAAAGCAGCTAAGCGAGTTTGGAGAGGTATATATTAATGATGCATTTGGAGCTTGCCATAGAAAACATGCCTCAATTCATGCAATTACAAAGTTTTATGATAAAAGTAGAAAAGCAGCAGGATTTTTAATGGCAAAAGAGATAAACTTCTTTAGCAAAATCTTAAAAGAGCCAACTAGACCATTTGTAGCAATTGTTGGAGGAAGTAAAGTCTCTGGAAAGCTTCAAGCCTTAGATAAACTGCTTGATAGTGTTGATAAGCTTATAATTGGGGGAGGAATGGCTTTTACCTTCTTTAAACAGATGGGGTATGAGGTTGGAAACTCAATTGTTGAAGATGAGTTAATGGAAGAGGCTCAAAAGGTAATGGATAAGGCAAAAAGAAATGGAGTAAAACTATATCTGCCAGTTGATTTGGTAGTTGCTGATAAGTTTGATATAAATGCAACTGTTAAATATTTGCCATCTCAAGAGATTCCAAAGGATTGGATGGGGCTTGATATAGGTCCTGCTACAACAAGACTTTATAGAGAAGTTTTAAATGATGCTCAAACAATCATTTGGAATGGGCCAATGGGGGTTTATGAGATTGAAAAGTTTGCAAAGGGCTCTATTAAGATGAGTCACTATGTTGCAGAGACTCATGCTACAACAATTGTTGGAGGAGGAGATACTGCTGATGTTGTAGCTAGAGCTGGAGATATTGATGAGATGACATTTGTTAGCACTGGTGGAGGGGCAAGCTTAAAACTACTTGAAGGAGAAAAACTTCCAGGAATTGAAGCTCTTGAAGCATAAAAGAGCTTTGGCTCTTTTAAAAATCTAAAATCTTAATATGTCATTTTTATTTTTTTGCTTTATTAATAGATAGAAAAAATCAAAATATCTTTCAAAATAATAATAAAATTTATATTGAATATAATTTTAGCTATAATTGCCCCAAAAATTTATAAGGTAATTTTATGAAGAGTCAATATATCTCTTATGATGAGAGTTTAGAGTTTTTAAAAAAGATGGAAAGAGAGTTTCCTCATCTATTTGAAGTTGTTAAAATTGGAACAACCCATGAGGGGCGAGATATTGTTTTAATGAAAATCTCTTTTGATGTTAAGATGGCTGACTCAAAGCCAGCTCTCTTATATACTGGTACAATTCATGCAAGGGAGTGGATAGGGCATGAGTTAGCTCTTAAATTTATTGAGTATGTTGCTAAAAATCAAACTAGCCATCCAATATTGGAAAAGGCTCTACATACCTCTACTATATATATGGTGCCTTGTTTAAATCCAGATGGGTATGAGTATTCAAGAAAACACTTTTCGTTTTGGAGAAAAAATAGAAGAAAAAATTATGATGGCACCTATGGGGTAGATTTAAATAGAAACTTCTCAATTGGTTGGCAAAAGGTTAAAGATACATCTTCTAATGTTTATGGAGGCGAAGAGCCATTTAGCGAAGCAGAGACAAGAGCTATAAAAGAGTTTGTAGATAGCCACCCAAATATTACAATTGCGCTTGATTACCACTCGCAAGGAAATGTATTTTTCCCTGCGCATAAATTTAAGCACGAAGCCGAAATTGATGGCACAGATATGAATGCAATTGCAGCAAATATGAATGATGAGTTTGTAAAAGTAACTGGCAGAAAGTATGGTATTCATCGTGGTAAGCCACCTGCTACTTTAATTAGCGGAAGTGGTAGGGAGTATTACTACTCAAAAGGTATAAAAGCGCTTGTTGTAGAGGTTGGAACTAAAAATATTCCAGATTATATGAAGAGTATGAGCGGAAGCATTAAAGAGAATATCCCAGCACTTATTAGAACCTTTAGCGAGGTGGTTAACTACTCTTACTTAGCTCCAAAAAGGGTTGATAATTTTACTATTAAAAGAGTTGAGCCAAATAGTGTAACGCTTAGTTGGGAGTATGAAAAAAGAGATGATATCTACTTTGAAATCTATAGAAGCACTAAAGATAAAGATGCTTGTAATGAGCGAACAAGAGTAGCAGTTGTTGGAGAGCTTGAGTATAAAGATAGCGAACTTCAAAGTTCGACAAATTACTACTATACAATTAGAGCAGTTAATAAAAAAACTTCGCTAAAATCGCCTTTTGCACCAGTTGTAAAGGTTAGAACTGCTTTGCAAGATGATGAGTTTTTTAAAAATCTGTTTGCTTTAAAAGATGAGACTGGTTATGTTGGAGAGTATACAAAAGAGCAAAACAGAAGCCACTTTGGGTTAAACTCGCTATTTGTTGGGGTTAATAAGTCTAAAGGGATTTGCAATAGCGTAGTTAGTTTTGATTTAAGCTCTCTGCCTAAAAATGCAATTATAAAAGAGGCAAGATTTTATATATACCCAATGAATAGGGTTGGCGCAAAGATAGAGAAGTATGGCGAGTGGAATCTATCTATTTTAGATAGAAGCACTTTTAGCGATATTACCGATTTTGATCAAATAGAAAATGCTAAAGCAAAAGAGGTAATTGGTGTTGGAATAAAATCGCAACACCTAACCCAAGGTATTTGGAACTTTTGGGAGTTTTCTGATTATGAGTGTAAGCTTTTAGAAGAAGAGATTAAAAGTGGGAAAGTAACCTTTAGGCTTGATGGTCCAAAAACTTTGCCAGATGGCGAAGATAGCCAGATGATGCAGTTTGATATTGGATATGGCAAGTTTGGTGGTGGTATTCACTATCGTCCAATGCTTGATATTACTTATACTATAGAGCCAAATGAGATTAGATTAAGCCCAAATATAGAGTCTGCTATCTCTAAAGATGGTGTTAAAGATGGTATTTTAGAGAGCGGTTTTGATAAAAGTGGCAATAAGATATATGGATTTGTTAATTTTGATTTAAGCTCTTTACCAGATTATGATACAACAATGATTACAGAGTGCTTTTTAAAGATTAAAAATAAAAATACATTTAAAACAAAAAGCGATGTAAGATATTATGTAGAGCTAGTAGAGCTGGATGAGGTTGGCAGTTTTGAAGATATTAAAAATAGAGAGAAGATAGAGTATATTGGATATGAAGTTGCAGAGAGCGATTTAAATATAAAAAGTGCTCAGTTTTTTAAGTTTGATACACTATCAAGAAAGGTTTTAGATACTTTACACCAAGATGGAAAGAGTTTAAAGCTTGTAATTAAGCCAACAACTGCGCTTGGAGCAAAAAATAGAGTTGTTAAGTGGAGCGATGTAGAGCTTATTGTTAAGTATGTTCCAAAAAGAAGGTATCCTCCAAAACAAGTAGAGGGCTTAAAAATTGTAAAAGAAAAGGGTATGATAAAACTTGTTTGGAATAAAAA
>JAADEQ010000127.1 GCA_013153345.1 Campylobacterota bacterium
GCGTATATGCTGAGATTGTACCATATAATGAGAAAATAGAAAATATTAAAGCAAAAAATCCAAAAGGAATAATCTTAAGTGGGGGTCCTGCTTCAGTTTATGCAAAAGATGCATATAAGCCAAGTGAGGAGATTTGGAATTTAGGCTTACCAATTTTAGGAATTTGTTATGGAATGCAGCTTATTACACAACATTTTGGCGGAGAGGTTGTTGCAGCAAACCATCATGAATATGGAAAAGCAAAACTTCATATAATAAAAGATAGCCCAATTTTTAAAGATGTAAAGCAAGATAGTATTGTTTGGATGAGCCATAGTGATAGAGCAGAAAAACTGCCGCCAAATTTTGAAGCAATTGGAAAGAGTGAAAACTCTCCATATGCAGCAATTGCAAACGAAAAAGAGAAAATTTATGCATTCCAGTTTCATCCAGAGGTGCACCATTCAGAGGAGGGCACTAAGATGCTAAAAAACTTTGCAAAATATATTTGTGGAGTAGAGAGCAGCTGGAATATGGGCTCTTTTGCAAAAGAGAAAATAAAAGAGATTCAAAAGCAAGTTGGAAATAAAAAGGTGCTTTGTGGAGTTAGTGGAGGAGTTGATAGCTCAGTAGTTGCTGCTCTTCTTCATGAAGCATTGCCAAAAGAGCAGTTAATTTGCGTTTTTGTTGACCATGGGCTTTTAAGAAAAGATGAGGCAAAGCAGGTTCAAGATATGTTTAAGCTTCTTGATATTCCACTAATTACCCTTGATGCAAAAGAGGAGTTTTTAGAGGCTCTAAAGGGAGTAACTGACCCAGAGCAAAAGAGAAAAATTATTGGAGAGAAATTTATTGAGGTTTTTGATAGGGAGGCTAGCAAATATAAAGATGAGATAAGCTTTTTAGCTCAAGGAACGCTTTATACAGATGTAATTGAGTCAACCTCTGTAAAGGGGCCAAGCAAAACAATTAAATCACACCATAATGTTGGAGGGCTTCCAGATTGGATGACCTTTGAGTTGGTTGAGCCTTTAAAAGAGATTTTTAAAGATGAAGTAAGAGCTCTTGGGTTAGAGCTTGGACTTCCAAAACATATGATTGAGCGCCACCCATTCCCTGGACCTGGACTTGCAATTAGAGTTATGGGAGAGGTTAATGAAGAGGCTTTAAGGCTTCTTAGAGAGAGCGATGCAATAATGCAAGAGGAGCTTAGAGCAAGTGGATATTATAATAAAGTATGGCAAGCTTTTACGGTTTTATTAAATGTAAGCTCAGTTGGAGTTATGGGGGATAATAGGACATATGAGAATACGGTTTGTGTTAGAATGGTTGAGAGCGTTGATGGAATGACTGCAACATTTGCCCATATCCCTCATAATATCTTAGAAAATATAAGTCGTCGTATTATTAATGAAGTAGATGGGATAAATAGAGTAGTTTATGATATTAGCTCAAAACCACCTGCAACAATTGAGTGGGAGTAGTGGTGAAACTTAATAAGCCAAAGTTTAATATATTAAAAAATATAGGCTATGCAATTGAGGGGGGTATTGCTGTTTTAAAGAGTGAAAACTCCTTTAGAACGCAACTATTTTTTATTATCTTAATAGGTATTGGTCTAATATTTATTAATATTGATTTTCTTTCAAAACTTATACTTTTTTTCTCAACTTGGCTAATACTCTTTGCTGAGGCTATTAATAGTGCAATTGAAAGGGTAGTTGATTTGGTAACAAATGATTTTCATCCTTTAGCAAAAGAGGCTAAAGATATAGGAGCATTTGCAGTATTTTTAGCCTTTTTAATAGTTGCTGCTATTTGGGGAGCTGTTTTATATTATGAGTTTGTTAAATAGATAATATAATAAAAAGGAATTAATATGGGCTTGGCTTCTTATTTGCCTCATTATACATATGAAGATTATAAACATTGGGAGGGGGATTGGGAACTTATTAATGGTATTGCTTATGCAATGACCAAAGTATCTCAAATAAAATTGCAAGATATTTAGATGAAGCATTAGAAAAATGCTCTAAATGTCAAGCACTTTTGCCAGTAGATTGGAAAATTAGTGAAGATACCATAGTTTGGCCAGATAATCTTGTTATATGCCACAAACCTTTAAAAGAAGAATATATTACAAAAGCTCCTAAGATAATTTTTGAGATTTTATCAAAATCAACTGCTACAAAAGATTTAAAGCTAAAATATGAACTATATGAAAAAGAGGGGGTAAAATATTATATTGTTGTAGATGGGGATGAAGAGATTGCAAAGGTATATAAACTAACTAATGGAAGATATCAAAAGATAATTGATGCTCATAATGAGAGTGTTGAGTTTGAGCTTGAGGAGTGTGGGTTTAGGTTTGATTTTTCAAAAATTGGTAAAATAGACTCAAGCTAACCTTTAGCTTTTTATACTAAACTTTCTTTATATAAAGCTTGAAATTTTTTCTCTTTTTTTGTAAAATTAGCTCAAAAAAAGAGGAGAGAATTGATGGCAAAATATCAATATCAAACTGAAGTTGGTCAGCTTCTAAATTTAATGGCTCACTCACTATACTCAAATAAAGAGATTTTCTTAAGAGAGCTAATTTCAAATGCAAATGATGCTTTAGATAAGTTTAACTATCTTCATTTAACTGATGAGAAATTTAAAAATGAAGATTGGTCTCCTGAGATTAATATCAAGCTTGATAAAGAGGATAACTCTATTGCAGTAAGCGATAATGGTATTGGGATGAATGAAGAGGATTTAATCCAAAATCTAGGAACCATTGCAAAATCTGGAACAAAAGCATTTTTAGAAGAGCTTGCTAAAAATAAAGATAAAAAGATTGATAGCAATCTAATTGGGCAGTTTGGAGTTGGGTTTTATTCGGTTTTTATGGTTGCAGATGTTGTTGAAGTAATTACAAAAAAGGCTGGAGAGGATAAGGCATATAAATTTATTAGCGATGGGAGCGGAGAGTTTGAGGTAAAAGAGGTTATTAAAGATAGCCATGGAACAGTTGTGTATTTGAAATTAAAGGAGGATGCAAAAGAGTTTTTAGAGCCAAATAGAATAAAAGAGATTGTAAAAAAATACTCAAACCATATTCCATATAAGATTTATCTAAACTATAAAGAAGAGATTGAAGAGGATGGCAAAAAAAAGATAGAGAATAAAAAAGAGTTAATTAATGAAGCAACTGCGCTTTGGGCTCTTCCAAAAGGGGAGATTAAAGATGAAGAGTATATTGAGTTTTATAAAACCACATGGGGAGATTTTGAAGAGCCGCTAACTTGGATTCATACAATTGCAGAAGGAAGCTTAGAGTATAAGACTCTTTTTTATATTCCAAAACATGCTCCTGCAGATATCTATAGAGCAGATTTTAAGCCAGGAGTTAAGCTATATGTTAAAAGAGTCTTTATTACAGATAATGAAAAAGAGCTCTTGCCACTATATCTAAGATTTGTTAGAGGAATTATTGATAGCGAGGATTTACCGCTAAATATTAGCCGTGAGATGTTGCAAGAGAATAGAATCTTAGCAAATATAAAACAAGCAAGTGTTAAGAAAATTTTAAATCACATAAAAAGACTTGATAAAGAGAAGTTTGATATCTTTATAAAAGAGTATAATAAGCTAATTAAAGAGGGAATCTATACAGATTTAACTAATAAAGAGCTTTTACTTGAGATTGTAAGATATAAAAGTAGCGCAGTTGAGGGGTTAACTTCACTTGATGAGTATATTGAAAGAGAAAAAGATAAAGAGAATAGAAAAAAAGAGATTTACTATATTATTGGAGATGATGAGAATATCTTGCGCCACTCTCCACTGCTTGAGCCATATAAGAAGAATAATTTAGAAGTTTTAATAATGGATGATAAGGAGATTGATGAGATTGTTGCCCCTTCAATAACAGAGTATAAAGGGTGGAAATTTGTAGATATCTCTATGGTTGAGCCTCCAAAGACAAAAGAGGATGAAAAAGAGCTAGAGACTCTTGAAAAAGAGTATAAAGAGCTAACCATTAAGATAAAAGATATCTTAGGAGAGAATGTTAAAGATGTAAAAGTTACAAATCGCCTTGAGGAGAGCCCAAGTTGTGTTGTGCCAGATAGCTCTGACCCGATGGTTTCAATGAGACATATGTTTAAGATGATGGGACAAGAGGAGCCAGAGCTGCCGCTAATCTTAGAGCTTAATGCAAAACACCCTTTAATTAAAAAGCTAAAAGAGAGCAAAGATGAAGAGTTTATAAAAGATAGTGCATATATCTTGCTTGATAGTGCTAAACTTGCTGAAGGGCTTGAGGTTAAGGATAAAGTTGAGTTTAGTAAAAGGGTTACAAAGTTACTAAATAGAGCTCTTTAAAAAGCTCTCTTCTTATCTTCTAGCCTCTTTTATATTCTTTTAGGAGTTGATATAATTATTATAAATCAACCTAAAGGGTCTATTATGACTGATTTGGAGAGGCTAGATGAGATAAGAAAATATTTTTCAAAGATATATAATCAAGATTTTTTAAATAATAATATATTCTCAAAATATCTTAAGATTAATAGGTCAACTGTTTATAGTTGGGATGGAATAAGAAGAGATGAAAACTCTTTAGCCCATAGTATAAAGGTTAAAGTATGCCAATTTTTCGATTTGGATTTTAATATATGGGTTGATAGATTTTTAAACTCCAACGATTTTATTTTAAAGCTTTTAAACTACCAAAAGTAGCTAAAAGAGTTTCAAAAAGTAA
>JAADEQ010000122.1 GCA_013153345.1 Campylobacterota bacterium
AAAGCTCTTTGAGGAGGGGGTAAAGAGTAGATATATTGCAAAGATGGTCTCTTCTATAAATAGAAAGCTATTGGCTAAGCTCTTTGAGTTGATAGTTCCTAAAGAGTATATTAATAGAGCTACTTTTGTAGTGATGGGGAGTGAGGGAAGAAGAGAGCAAATTATTAAAACAGACCAAGATAATGCCTTAATTTTGCTGGATATAAGAGATAAAGAGAAGTTAGCTCCTTATATGGAAAAGATTACTAAGATTTTAATAGAGTTGGGCTATCCAAGATGTCCTGGAAATATGATGGTCTCAAATCCATTTTGGCAAGATGATATAAGTGGTTATAAGAGAAAGATTGATAGATGGTTAGACTCTTTGGAGGAGGCTAGTTTTATTGAGTTTGCTACATTTTTTGATTCAGATGTGGTAGTTGGGGATAAAGAGGTGTTAAGGGAGTTAAAGAGTTATATTTTTCAAAAGGTTAATACTCAAAATAGTCTCTATTTGGCCTATTTTGCAAAATTAACCTTTCTATTTGAGACTCCAGTTGGAATCTTTTCTATCTTTAAAAAGGAGATAGATATTAAAAAAGGGGGGATATTTCCAGTTGTTCAAGGAGTTAGAGCCTTGGCTTTAAAATATAAGGTAGATAAGGACTCAACTATTAATCGCTTAAAGGAGTTATCAAATAAAGGGGTAATTAAAAAGGAGTTTGCAAAAGAGATTGTAGAGAGTTTTGATACTCTTTTATATTTGAGATTAATGGCTCAATTAGAGGCGATTAAAAGGGGCGAGACTCCTTCAAATATTATTAATCTCTCAGCCCTAACTAAGATAAAAAGAGACCTATTAAAAGATTCATTAGCTATTGTTGATAGATTTAAGAAGTTTATTTCAAGTGAGTTTGAGTTGGAGTATTTGAGGTAATGTTTGGAAAATTTTTTTATAAGAGGGCTTTAAAGGATAAAGAGTTTTATTTTTTATTAGAAAAGTATGAGGGTGATGAGGTTATTGCTTTAGATTGTGAGACAACAGGGCTTGATGTGTTAAAAGATGAGATTTTAACAATTGCTGCTTTAAAGATAAAAAAGAATAGGATTTTTTTGGGCTCTAGTTTTGAGGCTAAGATAGAGCCAACTAATAAGATTGATGCTAAGAGTGTAGAGTTTCATCTCTTAAGAGATTGTGATTTAAAGGGGGCAAGAAAACCAAAAGAGGCGATTCTGGAGCTTTTACGATTTATTAGAAATAGGCCAATTGTTGGATACTATATTGAGTTTGATAAAAAGATTATTAGCAGATATACCAAAGAGCTAATAGGAATTCCTCTTTTGAATTCTACAATTGAGCTCTCCTCTTTGTATCATAAAAAATATTACTCTCCTTTTTATGGGGATGTTGATTTGAGTTTTGATGCTATTTTAAAAAGGTTAGATATTCCAAATTTAGGGCAGCATGATGCTTTGAATGATGCATTAATGAGTGCTTTAATCTATTTAAAACTTCAATATAGCTAGCTTTAGTTTATTCTAGTATAATTGCTTCTAAAAAAGAGCAGCAATGAAGAGCTTAACTATTATAGATACATTTGCATTCTTTTTTAGGGCATATTATGCGCTTCCTCCTCTAAAGAGTAGAGATGGTTTTCCAACAGGACTTTTAACGGGATTTATAAATTTTATACATCAGCTTCAGACTTCTCACTCTACTGAGTTTATTATATTTGCGCTAGATTCTAAAGAGAGTTTTAGAAAGAAGATTTATAAAGAGTATAAAGCAAATCGTCCAGCTCCACCCCAAGATTTGATGATGCAGCTTGAGGTTGCTATTGAGTGGATTGAGAAGATGGGGTTTAAAAGTTTGACTAAAGAGGGGTATGAGGCTGATGATATAATTGCTACTGCAGTAAGATTTGCAAAAGAGCAAAATATTAAAGCTAAGATAGTCTCATCTGATAAGGATTTATATCAGCTTTTGGATGAGTTTGTTGTATTGTATGATTGGGTAAAGAAGCAAGAGATAAATGAGAAAGATTGCATTAAGAAGTTTGGAGTTGAGCCAAAAGATTTTGTGGATTTTCAAGCCCTAATTGGGGATAGCAGTGATAATGTGCCAGGGGTTAAGGGGATTGGTCCAAAGAGTGCAAGTAAGCTTATTAATGAGTTTCATACCTTAGAGAATATCTATAATAATATAGATAAAATCTCTAATAAGCGAATTAGAAATCTTTTATTAGAGGGTAAAGAGTTAGCCTTTATCTCCAGAGAGTTAGTTAAGTTAGAATCAAATCTCTTTGAGCATCTTGAGTTAGAGGAGTTTGTTTTTGAGGATAGAAACTATCTTGAGGCTTTAAAGGATGAGTTTATAAAGTATGATATGAATAATGCTCTAAAGTGGGCAGTTGGAGTTGAGAACTCTTCTAAAAAAGAGAAAAAGATTGAATTTGAGACTATTATAATTGATGATAAGGAGAAACTTAAAAAGATTATATCTAAAATAGAAGATAGAGTTGTGGCATTTGATATAGAGACCACTTCATTGGATGAAAAAGAGGCGAAGTTGGTTGGTTTTTCATTTGCCTTTGAGGAGAATAGAGCCTATTATGTGCCAGTTGCCCATAACTATTTAGGAGTTGGTAAGCAAATTAAGATGGAGGATGCAAAAGAGGCTATTTTAGATATTTTAGACTCAAACTTTATTGGTCAAAATCTAAAGTTTGATTTGAAGGTGTTAAAAAATAGCCTTAATATAGAGCCAAAGACTCCATTTGCAGATACAATGATTTTGGCTTGGCTTTTGGAGCCAGGAAGTAGAGTAGGGCTTGATAATTTGGCTCAGAAGTTTTTGGGTTATAAGATGAAGAGCTATAAAGAGACCGTTAAAAAGGGAGAAAATTTTAGTGATGTAGATATTAAAACAGCGGCTTTTTATGCGAGTGAAGATGCTTATATTACTTTGCTTTTATATAAAAAGCTAGTTGAGAAGTTTAATAACTTAGATTTAAGGGGGCTTTTAAAAGAGGCAAGAGAGGTGGAGTTTCCATTTATTTTGGTATTAATCTATATGGAGAGTCTGGGAATAAAGGTAGATATTGGCTATTTAGAGGAGTTTAGAGAGAGGTTAAATAGGGAGCTTTATGCAATTAGTAAAGAGGTGTTTGAGCTAGCTGGAGTTGAGTTTAATATTAAATCGCCCAAGCAGCTTGGAGAGATTCTATTTAATAAGCTAGGGTTAAAGGGTGCTAAAAAAACTAAGAGTGGATATAGCACAAATGAGAAGGTATTAAAGGATTTAATAGAGGCACACCCTATTATTCCAAAGATTTTGGAGTTTAGGGAGCGCCAAAAGATATTAAGCACTTATGTAGAGCCTTTGTTGAAATTTGGGAAAAGAGATGGGGAAAATAGAGTCTATACTACCTTTTTACAAACTGGAACAGCTACTGGAAGGCTTGCTTCAAAAGAGCCAAATTTGCAAAATATTCCAGTTAGAACAGCGCTTGGAAGAGGTGTAAGAAAGGCTTTTATATCCAAAGAGGGGTATAAGTTGGTATCAATTGATTATTCCCAAATTGAGCTAAGGCTGTTGGCCCATTTTAGCGGGGATGAGGAGCTAGTTAGGGCTTTTAGGGAGGATAAAGATATCCATTTAGAGACTGCTATAAAGCTATTTGGAGAGGAGGAGGCAAGAGAAAAAAGAGATATTGCTAAGACAATCAATTTTGGTATTTTATATGGGATGGGGAGTAGGAAGTTGGCAAATGAGCTAAAGATTTCAGTTGCAAAAGCAAAAGAGATTATTAAGAGCTACTTTGAGGCATTTCCAACTCTAAAGAGCTACTTTGAGACAATTGAAGAGCAGGTGAAAAAAGAGGGGTATATTACCACTTTGCTTGGTAGAAGAAGAGTTTTTGATTGGGAAGGAGCTAGTGCGGTTGGTAAAGCTGCAATTTTAAGAGAGGCGGTAAATAGTGTATTTCAAGGAAGTGCTGCAGATTTGATAAAGTTAGCAATGTTAAAGATTGCCTCTTTAATAGAGAGTAGGCAGCTAAGAGCTAATTTGCTTCTTCAAATTCACGATGAACTTATTTTTGAGATTGAACAAAGCCAAGTAGAAGAGCTCTCAAAGGAGTTTGCAAATATAATGGAGAGTATCTATCCTTTAAATATTCCACTAAAGAGCTCTATCTCAATAGGTAATAGGTGGGATGAGCTTAAGTAAATCTTAAGTGAGTGGATAAGTTTATATTTTTGATTTTGTAGACAGAAAATTATTATACAATAACTCGAAAAAAGTTAAAAAAGAGGTATTTTTATGATAAGAAAAATTTTTTCGATGAAGATGGCAATAGTGGTGATGTTGATTTTTGCTGCTGCTATTGGGTATGCAACCTTTATAGAGAATGATTATGGAACTCAAACAGCAAAGGCGCTAATATATAACTCCAAATGGTTTGAGGTGTTGCTATTTTATTTTAGTGCTATTGTGCTTTATAATATTATTGCTTTTAAGATGTATAAGAGGGAAAAGTGGGGGCAGTTTGTATTGCATCTATCTTTTTTATTGGTTGCAGTTGGAGCTTTAATTACTCGCTATGTGGGGTATGAAGGGATTTTGCATCTAAGAGAGGGGGCCTCCTCAAATCAGATGGTAAGTGATTATATGGCATTAAATGTTGATATCAAAAAAGATGATAAATTTTAT